>JAYSVE010000930.1:0-2719 GCA_043718725.1 Methylibium sp. | reverse complement strand
GCCACCGGCACCGCGCCGCCGGTGGCAACCAGCCCGCCCGCGGCGGCACCGGAAGCACCGGCCGCGGGCGCCGAGGCCTTCAGCATCCAGGCCGCGCTGCAAGACATCGTTGCGCGCCGTGACCCGCAACTGGCCGTCACCGCGTTGGCCGACAAGTCGTCGTTGACCATTGGCCGGGACCTGCTGCAGTTTCGTGTCAAGGCGTCGGAGGCGGGCTACCTGTACGTCTTTTTTGGCGGCACCGACAAGGCGCACTTCCAGTTGCTGTTCCCGAACCGGCTCGACGCCAACAACCGCATCGAACCGGGCCGTGAGGTCGTGCTGCCGCGCAAGGAGTGGGAGATCGTTGCCGGTGGGCCGCCCGGCACGAACCACATCGTGGCCGTGGTGTCGCGGCGCGAACGCAACCTGCGCGACGCCAGCCTGCTGCGCACGGTCGACACCATTCCGGAGTTCAACCTGGCCGAGGCGCAGCGGCGCTGGGCGCAGCGCGCGCCAAGCCAGGGTGGCGCGGCCAGCGCGAGCCCGTTCATCGGCAAGGCGCTGTGCGACGCGGCGCCTTGCGACGAAGGCTATGGAGCGACGCTGATCGAAATCAACGAGGTGGCCGGCCCGGCGCGGGCGCGCAAGTGAAGCGCGCAGGGCGGGCCCGGCTCACAGGCTCTCAGCGCTCACCGAACGTTCGTGACGATCGTGACGCGGCGGTTTTCTGGCGCCGTGGGGCTGGCGCGGTTGAGCAACTCCGAGTCGCCCTTGCCCTGCGCCTGCAGGCGTTCGGCGACGATGCCGTGGTTGCCGACCAGGTAGGCGCGAACACTCTCGGCCCGCTGCTTGGACAACACCAGGTTGGCCTCGGCACTGCCGCGTGGATCGGCATGGCCTTCGACGTTGAAGTTGTATTCGGCCAGGCGGTTGTTCTTGAGCGCCGTGCCGACCACGTCGAGCTGCTGTTTGGCGGCGCCGGTCAACTCGGAGGAGTTGGTCTCGAAGGTGATCAACAGCGAGGCACTCGGCTTGCGCACCCGCGCTGGCGCCAGGACGCCACTGCCGCTGGGGCGCACCTTGAGGCTGCGGGTGACGACTGCGTCCGAGGGTGTCAACGCTTCGAGCAGGTTGGATTCGGTGACCTGCCGGCCCTTCAACACCGTCGTGCCGGCGGCGTCCTGGGCCCATGCTGGGCCGGTGACAACGCTGCCCAGCAACACCGCAAGAGCGCAGGCCTGGCCGGCCCAGCGGCGCGGGCCAGCGTTGCGGGCCGTGCGTTCAGCGGATGTGGAAATTTTGTTCATGCAAGCCTCCAGTGTTGCGCAACCATCGCCGATCCCGCTCCGTTGGGGTACCGACGAAAGTCATCTGGCACGCGGCCCTGCGGTCGGCGGCGCGCGTTCGGTGGGGTGGCCGGCACCGGCCTGGCCCGAGCAGCGGCGCCAGCTCAGGCATCGTCATAGCGCGTCGCCTGGGCCGGGTCGCCGACCCAGACGGCCACGGCCGTGAAATTGTCCTGGTCGGGCACGGCCGCAAGATGCACATGGGCCTCCATCAGCGCCAGCCAGTCCTCCACCGATCGGGCCGCGGCGAAGGTTTCCTCGATGGCCTGCTCGTCGACGCAATCCCACCAGCCATCGGTGGCCAGCAGAAAGGCGTCACCGTCCTGCAGCGGCTGGGCGGCTTCAAGCGTGTGCGGGCGCACCATCTCTTCGGCGCCCATGGCGCTGAGCAACTGGTTCTTGCGCGGGTGGCCGCGGGCCTGTTCGGGGCTCACGTAGCCGGCATCGATGAGCTGCTGCACCACGCTGTCGTCGCGCGTGACATGGCAGACCCGCCCGCGCCGCAGCATGTACAACCGGGAGTCGCCGACATGGCTCCACAGCGCCGTTTCGAGGTCGGCGTCGACCCACAGCGCCACCACGGTGGCGTGCATGCGACTGCGCGCCTTGCGCCCTTGCTGGCTGTCGCCCAGCGCGGCGTGCGCGTCGCACAACGCGGTGTGCAGGGCCTGCGGGTTGACGGGCGCACCCGACTGCAGTTGCAGCGCGACCAGCCGCACCACCAGGTCGGACGCAATGGCCCCGCCCTGGTGGCCGCCCGCGCCATCGGCCAGCACCGCGTGCCATCGCGACCCGTTGGCGCCGAAGCGCAGGTCGTCTTCGTTCTGCTGGCGCGCACCCAGCCCGGTGCGCGCGGCGATTTCAATGTGCAGCATGGCGGGCGGGCCCTATGGGGCCGGGCCGCGCGCGGCGACCAGCAGGTCCAGTTGTTCTTCATAGGCCTTGACGAAGGCCTTGCCGAACAGCTCGTGGAAGTCGTCCTGCGCGTCTTCCTGGACCCGTTTGAAATGCTCGACATACAGCTCCCACAACCGGGCGCGCCGGTTCATCGGCAACACGCTGTCGAGCACCGAATTGCCGGCCAGGCGTGACTCGAGCAGCGCCGGCTCGAAGCGCTTGAGCATGCCTTGCAGCGCCGCGCGGGTGCCGGTCATGGTGCCGATGTGGTGGCCCAGAAGGTCGTCCATCACCTCGCGCACGGCGTCGGGTCCCTGCATGAAGCCGCGCATCGGCGGCTGCAGCAACTGCGCCAGCGCCGACGGCGTGTCGACCGAAAACTTGAGCGGGTTGTTGTGCTTCGATTGAATGGTTGTGACTTGGGCGCGCAACTCCTGCTTGGACGCCGCCCGGGCCGCGACCAGCTTGAGCGTGCCATCCACCGCGTCGTGCAA
>JAYSVE010000929.1:0-2722 GCA_043718725.1 Methylibium sp. | reverse complement strand
ACCAGCGCCGCGCCGGCCGCGTCGAGCTCGCAGTTGAAGGCGATGATGCCGCCGAAGGCCGAGGTCGGGTCGGTCTTGAAGGCCTTGGCATAGGCCTGCGCGGCCGTCGCGCCCAAGGCCACGCCGCAGGGGTTGGCATGCTTGACGATCACGCAGGCGGCGGGTGCGTCTTGCGGGCCGAAGCTCTTGACGCATTCCCAGGCCGCGTCCGCATCGGCGATGTTGTTGTAGGAGAGTTCCTTGCCCTGCAATTGCTGCGCGCTGACCAGCGCCCCCGGCGCCGGCAGCATGTCGCGGTAGAACGCGGCGCGCTGGTGCGGGTTCTCGCCATAGCGCAGGTCTTGCAGCTTGACGAAGCGGGCGTTGAACTGGGACGGGAATTCGGCGCGCACGTGGCCACCGCGGCCGTCCGGCTGCAAGGCCGACAGGTAGTCGCTGATCGCGCCGTCGTAGCTGGCAATGCGGTTGAAGGCCGCCACCGACAGCTTGAATTTCGTCGCCGTGCCGACCGCCCCACCGGCCTTCAATTCGGCCAGCACGTCGGCGTATTGCGAGGCATCGGTCAGCACCGCAACGTCCTTCCAGTTCTTCGCGGCCGAACGCACCATCGCCGGCCCGCCGATGTCGATGTTCTCGATCGCTTCGTCGAGTGTGCAGCCGGGCCGGGCGACGGTCGCCTCGAACGGGTACAGGTTGACCACCAGCAGGTCGATGGGCGCGATGTCGTGCTTGAGCAGCGCCGCCATGTGCTCGGGCAGGTCGCGCCGCGCCAGCAGCCCGCCGTGGATGGTCGGGTGCAGCGTTTTGACGCGGCCGTCCAGCATCTCCGGGAAGCCGGTGTGCTCGGCCACTTCGGTGACGGGCAGCCCGGCCTCGGCCAGCAGTTTGGCGGTGCCGCCGGTGGACAGCAGCGTCACGCCCAAGGCGTGCAGTTCGCGCGCGAAGTCCAGCACGCCGGTTTTGTCAGAGACGGAGATCAGCGCTTGCATCGTGACCTTTCGGGAGAGGTTTCAAAGTTGGCGCCATCCGCGGGACGCGGCTGGCCTTCGTGAGGCACAAAGCCGTCCTCAGGACGCCTTTGTGTCCTCACTCAGCCCCTCGGGGGCAGGAGCGCCAGCGACTGGGGGGCCCTACTCCACCAGCTTGTGTTCAAGCAGCTTGCGCCGCAGCGTGTTGCGGTTGATCCCCAGCCATTCGGCGGCACGGCTCTGGTTGCCCTCGGCGTGTTTCATCACCACGTCGAGCAGCGGTTTTTCGACCACGCCAAGAATCATCGCGTACATCGTTGCGGGTTCCACACCATTCAGGTCTTCAAAGTAGCGCTCCAGGTTCTCCCGGATGCACTCCTCGATCGGTTTCGTGTCATTCATGCGCTCAACTCGGCGTAGGTCTCATTCGCCGCCTCGACCCGTGCCGGCAGCAGTCGGTGCGTGTCGGCAAGCGCGTCGAACCAGTCGGTGACGGCATTCACCTGCGCGTCGCAGGTTTCCAGCAGATTCATGGCCGCCCGGAATCCTTCGCCGCCCGGCAAGGCGCGCACGGCCCAGCCGATGTGCTTGCGTGCCGTGCGCACGCCGGCGAATTCGCCATACAGCAGGTAGTGGTCGTGCAGGTGCTCCAGCAGCCAGCGCTTGGCCTGCAGGACTTCGGGCGCCGGCAGGTGCGCGCCGGTGGCCAGGAAATGCGCGATCTCGCGAAAGATCCACGGCCGGCCCTGCGCGGCGCGGCCGATCATGATCGCGTCGGCGCCGGTGGTGGCCAGCACGTCACGGGCTTTTTCGGGGCTGGTGATGTCGCCGTTGGCCACCACCGGAATGCGCAAGGCGGCCTTGACCGCGGCGATGGTCGTGTATTCGGCGTCGCCCTTGTAGCCTTGTTCGCGGGTGCGGCCGTGCACCGTCACCATGGCCACGCCGGCGGATTCGGCCGCGCGCGCAATCCGCACCGCATTGCGTTCGGCGTCGCACCAGCCGGTGCGCATCTTCAAGGTCACCGGCACGTTGTGCGGCGCACAGGCGGCCACCACGGCCTCGACGATCCGCAGCGCCAGCGGCTCGTCCTGCATCAGCGCCGAGCCGGCCCATTTGCTGCACACCTTTTTGGCCGGGCAGCCCATGTTGATGTCGATGATCTGCGCGCCGCGGGCGATGTTGTAGGCCGCGGCCTCGCCCATCATCTGCGCGTCGGTGCCGGCAATCTGCACCGCGATCGGGTCCACCTCGCCGTCGTGGTTGGCACGCCGGCTGGTCTTCAGGCTGTTCCACAAGTCCTTGCGCGAAGTCACCATTTCGCTGACCGCATAACCGGCGCCCAAACGCTTGCAGAGTTGCCGAAACGGCCGGTCCGTCACACCGGCCATGGGCGCGGCGAAGAGCCGATTCGCCAGCGGGATGTGGCCAATGTGCATGGAAAAGCGGGGGAGGGGTGGGGGAAAAACGAGGCCGCAGTATAGCGGCCGGGTCCGCCGTTGCGGTGCTCGCGCCGGCGCCCGCCGGGCTGTCGATAATCGGCGTCGATGGAAGCCTGGATCGAATCGCTGCTGAGCTTGTTGGCCCTGCCGAAATTCGGCCTGGGCACGGTGTTTGTGGTGGCGTTCATCTCGGCCACGTTGCTGCCGCTGGGCTCGGAGCCGGCCGTGTTCGGCCTCATCAAGCTCAACCCGCAAATGTTCTGGCCCGCCATTCTTGTGGCCACCGTCGGCAACACGCTGGGCGGCGCGGTG
>JAYSVE010000928.1:0-6349 GCA_043718725.1 Methylibium sp. | reverse complement strand
CGCGTTGCAGCGCCTGGCTGTGCGCACCGACGCCGCGCTGCCGGCGTCGGCACCGGCCGCCGGCACCGGCGAACTCGCCGCAGGGAAAAGCTATGTGGCGCTGCGCTCGCTCTACCCGCGCGCCTGGCTGCCCGCCGTCAGTGCCGACCGCGGCCTGCAAGCCCTGGGGGCCAGTACCTTCGGCGCCGACGCGCTGGGCTGGCATCAATACGCCGCCAGCGTGCAGTGGGAAACCAGCCAGCGTGAACTGCTGGGCAGCCTGGAGTACCTGTTCGTCGGCCAGCACCACCTGGCGTTGCGGCGCAGCCTCAGCGCCACCGCCTGGACCCGCACCGACGGCGCCGACCGCACCACGGCGTACGAGCGCCACACCCAGGCCCAGTGGCTGAGCGCGCTGCCGCTGGTCAAACGCGAGCAAACGCTGATCCTGGCGGTCGGCGCGGCGATGGACCGCATCGACGGCGTCCAGGTGGATGCCGCCACCCGCACCCGGCCCCGCGACGAGCGCGTGGCCGCGGCGCTGGTCGAATTCGACACCCGCGGCAGCAACTGGTGGAGTGAGGGCAGCAACCGCGGCCAGCGCAGCAGCCTGCTCTATGAAAGCTACAAGCCCTTCGCGCGCGGCGACGGCAGCGGCTACGACGGCGAAGTGCTGCGGCTCGACCTGCGCGGCTACGTGCCGCTGGGCCGCACGGTGTTCGCGTTGCGCCACACCGAGGCGCGCGCCCGCGGCCGCACCGAGCCCTTTCAGCTCGGCGGCGCGGTCGATGCCCAGTTGCAACTCGGCCTGGTGCTCAACGAGCGCGACATCGCGTTGCGCGGCTACCGCGGCGATGAAGCCGCGCTGCGCGGCACCGACGCCCGCGTGACGACGCTGGAATGGCGCACCCCGCTCGCCGATGTGGACCGCCACGCGATGAGCCCGCCGCTGGGCCTGAACCGCTTGTCGGCGGCACTGTTCTTCGACATCGGCGGTGCCTGGAACGTCGGCCGCGGCCCCGCGCGCTACCAGCGTGGCGTGGGCGTCGAACTGCTGGGCGAAGTGAAGCTGCTCTACGCGCTGGGTTTGCGCCTGCGCGCCGGCGTGGCCAGGGGGCTGGACGACGCGGGCGGCACGCAGGCCTACCTGACCTTCGGACGGATGTTCTGAGGCGGCGAAGCGCCTACCTGATAGCGCCGACCGAATGCAGCCTCGTGCGCCCGGCTGGGTACCGCCAGGTCGGCTGCACGCGGTCGCGTTGTTGTCGCTGCTGCTGCACCTGGCCGTGATCGTCACCTGGCTTCAGGCGCGTCGCCCGGCGAACCGGGTGGAACCGCCACGCATGACGGTTCGCATCGTCGCCGCGCCGCTGGTTCCACCGGCCGGGTTCACCCTCGACACAGCGCGGCCCACGCAGCGCGAAACTGTTCCAAAGCCCGCCGTCGTTCGCCTGGCGGCGCCGCGTCCCACACGGGCCGTGCCGATTGACGGACCCGCCGCCGCTCGCGCGGTGCCGGCACCGCCGTACGCGACGGGCCCGGACCCGGCGATGGCGCCGCTCAACGTGCCGCCGGAGGCCGCAATGCAGCCGCCGCTTTTTTCGGCGCCACCCCCACCGATCGCGACGCCGTTGCGCCTCGATCTGACGCCGCCCATGCGATGGTCCCGAGCCGCCGCGTCACCCTCGGCTCGCGACCAGGCGCTGGACGATGCCCGCGCCAAGCCACGCCCCACCACGCCCGAGGACCGCCTCGCGCAGAACCTCGCCGCCGCCACCGTCCTGCGCGAAGAAGCCCTGGGCCCGGACCGGCGGCGCTTTCGCAAGGGCACGGCGTGCATCGAAGCCCACAGCACACGCATCGCCCGGCTCAACCCTTTCGACGACCGGGTTCGCGACCTCCAGGTCGCCAAGCCTTGCGATTGATGCTGCCGCACGGGCGGACGTTTCAGCGCCGCGCCCGCTCTTCTTCGCGCAGGCGCAGCACACGCCGCTGCACCTTGCCGGTGGTGGTCATGGGCAGCGCATCGATGAACTCGATCTCCTTGGGGTACTCGTAGGGCGCCAGCTTGCCGCGAACGTGCAGTTGCAATTCGTCGACCAACTGCGGCGTGGCGTCGAATCCCGGCGCCAGCACCACATAGGCCTTGACCACGGCGCCACGTTCGGCGTCGGGCTTGGGCACCACGGCCGCATTGGCCACCGCGGGGTGCCTGACAAGGCAGTTCTCGATCTCGCCGGGGCCGATTCGGTAGCCGGCGGCCTTGAACATGTCGTCGCTGCGGCCCTGGTACCAGAGGTAGCCGTCAGCGTCCATCACCGCGATGTCGCCGGTGCGGCACCAACTGTCGTTCGGGTCGCCGGCGTACTTGGCCAGCGTGGCCTGGCGGTTCTTCCAGTAGCCGAGGAAGAACACCGGGTCGGGGTGGCCGTGGATGTCGCGCCGGTGCACGGCCACGTCGCCGGCGCTGCCGCGCGCGCACTCGTGCCCATCGTCGTCGATGACGCAGACCCGGTGCCCCGGGTAGGCGCGGCCCATGCTGCCGGGCCGCGCCGGCCATTGCGTCGCGCAATTGCCGACGATGTAGTTGACCTCGGTCTGGCCGAACATTTCGTTGACGGTGACGCCGAGCTGGTCACGGCAATAGTCGAACACCGCATCGCCCACCGACTCTCCCGCGCTCATGATGGCGCGCAGGCACAGGCTGTAGTGCGCGCGCGGCCGCGGCACGGCCTTCATCATGGCCTTCAGCGCGGTGGGGAACAGGAAGCTGTGCGTCACGCGGTGGCGTTGCAGCAGCTCGAACGCACGCTCGGGCGTGAAGCGGCCGTGGTAGCCGATGATGGTCTTGCCGAAGTACAGCGTGGGCAGCAAGGCGTCCATCAAGCCGCCGGTCCAGGCCCAGTCGGCGGGGCTCCACAAGACGGTGTCCGACGCGCCCGGTGCGTGGCCTTGACGCTCGCCATCGGCATCGGCATCGGCATCGAAGCCGAACCAGTTCTGGCTGCACACAAAGCCGCTCAGGTTGCCGATGAGCGAGCGGTGCGCCATCAGCGCTCCCTTGGGGGGGCCGGTGGTGCCGCTGGTGTAGATCAGCACGGCCGGGTCGTCGGCCTGGGTTCTGAGCGCGTTGAAGCGCTCGCTTTCGCGCGCCAGCGCCGCCGGCCAGTCGGCGTCGCCCTGCCCGGCCGCGGCGCCGACCGCCAGCACGCTCGCGAGCATCGGGCACGCGGGCCGCGCCGCCGTCAGGCTGGCGATGCCGCCTTCGTCGACGATGGCCACGCGCGCCTCGCTGTGGTTGAGCCGGTACTCCAGCGCCTCCGGCCCGAACAGCATCGACAACGGCATGGCCACGGCGCCGAGCTGGTAGAGGGCGATGTGCGCCACGGCCGTCTCGAAGCGCTGCGGCAGCACGATGGCGACCCGGTCGCCGCGCGTCACGCCCAGCCGCTTGAGCGCATTCGACAGGCGATTGGCGTCGCGTTGCAAATCGGCAAAGGTGTGCGCCATCGTCGGGCCGTCTTCGTGCTCGCAGCGAATCGCCACCGCCTGGGGCGTGTCGCGGGCCCAGCGGGCGCAGCAGACCGCGGCGATGTTGAACTGCTCCGGCACCGTCCAGCGGTACGTGGCGTGCAGCTCGGCGTGGCGGTCGGCGGGGGCGGGTGTCATGGGCTCGGCTGGCGCGTCAATCGCCCATGGCGAGCAGCGCGTCCCCGGCGATTCGGCAGACGCGCCAGTCGGGCATCACGGTGGCGCCCATTCGTTGGTAGAAGCGAATGGCGTTCTCGTTCCAGTCGAGCACGCTCCATTCAAATCGACCGTAGTTGCGCTCCACGGCCAGCCGTCCCAGGCGCGTCAACAGCGCTTCGCCGATGCCCCGGCCGCGATGGTCGGGCTTGACATACAGGTCTTCCAGGTACAGCCCCGGCTGGGCCAGAAACGTCGAGAAGTTGGTGAAGAACAACGCGAAGGCGACCACCTCCTTGCCCACCGTGGCGACCAGGGCTTCGGCGGCCGGCCGTTCGCCGAACAACTGGGGCCGCAGCTTTTCCGCGCTGACCTGGAGCAAATGGCTGAGGTGCTCGAATTCCGCCAGCTCGCGGATCATCTGAACAACGGCATTCACATCGGCCAACTTGGCGGGACGCAGGGCAAATGGCGCGATCGTGGTCATGGTCATGGTCATGGTCAGATTCTCGCATCGGGCAGCGCCGGCGGCGGCTCGATGCGTGCCGCGTACAGTGGCGCGCATGAATTCCTCCGATTACACCGTGCGGCGCCACGCCCAGAGCCGATTTGTCCCGCTGCGCGGCCTGCGCCATCACCTGCTGCAATGGGGCGACGCCGGTCTCGTCACGTCGCAGCGCCCGCCCCTGGTCATGCTGCACGGCTGGATGGACGTGGCCGCGTCGTTCCAGTTCGTCGTCGATGCGCTGCCCACCGACCGCCTGGTGCTGGCCCTGGACTGGCGCGGTTTCGGCCTGACCCAGATCCCGGCGGCCGACACCTACTGGTTCCCCGACTACCTGGGCGACCTGGACGCCGCGCTCGACGCCCTGGCCCCGGGTCTGGCGGTCGACCTGCTGGGCCACAGCATGGGCGCCAACGTGGTGATGAGCTACGCCGGCGTGCGCCCGCAGCGGGTGCGCCGGCTGATCAACCTCGAGGGCTTCGGCATGCCGCAGACCCAGCCGAGCCAGGCGCCCCAGCGCACCGCAAAGTGGCTGGACGAGTTGAAGGAGACGATGCAATTGCGCCGCTACGACAGCCTGGCCGCGGTGGCGCAGCGCCTGCGCAAGACCAACCCGCTGTTGTCGGCCGAACGCGCGGCCTGGCTGGCGCCGCACTGGTCGCGCCAACGCGACGATGGCCAATGGGACATCCTCGGCGACCCGGCGCACAAGCGCATGAACCCGGTGCTGTACCAGGTGGACGAGGTGCTCGAATGCTGGAAGCTGATCGCCGCACCGCTGCTGTGGGTCGAGGGCGACCGCTCCGACCCGTCGGCATGGTGGGGCACGCGCTACACCAAGGCCGAGTTCCACACGCGGCTGCGCGCGGTGCGGCAGGTCGAAAAGCAGGTGCTGTCACCGGCCGGGCACATGCTGCACCACGACCAGCCCGAGGCGTTGGCGCAACACCTGGATGCCTTCCTGTCCACGTAGGTAAAATCGCGCCCTTCAAGAAACGGATGCGCACCTTATGGACGTCGAACACATCAATGCCATCGGCAACCACCTTGCCGACCTGAGCAAACGCACGCTGGCTCTTCGGGGGTATCTTTGACTACGATCGGAAAGCCCTGCGGCTGAACGAAGTCAATGCGGCGCTGGAGAACCCCAAGGTCTGGGACGAACCGAAACGCGCCCAGGAACTGGGGCGCGAAAAGCGCACGCTGGAAACGGTGGTGGAAACGATCGACCACCTCACCAGCAACCTGTCGGACAACACCGAGCTGTACGAGATGTCCAAGGCCGATGCCGACTTCAACGGTCTGCTGGCCATCGAGTCCGACGCCGGCAAGCTCGAAGACACCGTGGCCCAGCTCGAATTCCGCCGCATGTTCAACAACCCGGCCGACCCGAGCAACTGCTTCGTCGACATCCAGGCCGGCGCCGGCGGCACCGAGGCCTGCGACTGGGCCGCGATGCTGTTGCGCCAGTACCTGAAGTACTGCGAGCGCAAAGGCTTCAAGACCGAGGTGATGGAGATGAGCGAAGGCGACGTGGCCGGCATCAAGAGTGCCACGATCAAGGTCGAAGGCGATTACGCGTTCGGCCTGCTGCGCACCGAAACCGGCGTGCACCGGCTGGTGCGCAAGAGCCCGTTCGACTCCTCCGGCGGGCGCCACACCAGTTTTGCCAGCCTGTTTGTCTACCCCGAGGTCGACGACACGGTCGAGATCGACATCAACCCGGCCGACGTGCGCACCGACACCTTCCGCGCCAGCGGCGCCGGCGGCCAGCACATCAACAAGACCGACTCGGCGGTGCGCCTCACGCACATCCCGACCAACATCGTCGTGCAGTGCCAGAACGACCGCTCGCAGCACCGCAACCGCGACGAAGCCTGGCAGATGCTGCGCTCGCGCCTGTACGAGCACGAGATGCGCATCCGTATGGCCGCGCAGCAAAAGCTCGAAGACACCAAGACCGACGTCGGCTGGGGCCACCAGATCCGCTCTTATGTGCTGGACCAGAGCCGCATCAAGGACCTTCGCACCAACGTCGAGATCAGCAACACCCAGAAGGTGCTCGACGGCGACCTCGACCCGTTCATCGAGGCCAGCCTGAAGTTGGGCGTGTGATGTTGGTCTGCCCCATCGACACCCTGGCCGGGGCTCGCCCCGGTATCGCCGCCCTCAGCCGTT
>JAYSVE010000927.1:0-2726 GCA_043718725.1 Methylibium sp. | reverse complement strand
GCTACTTGCCGCGCGGACCCCGCTCGCCGCGGGACGGCACTTCCGTTCCGCCTGGCCTGGCGCCTCAGGGGGGCAACATCATCACGTACCTGGCGGGTGATGTCGCCTTCACGCTGGATCGGCTGGCCGCACTCAACCGGGCGGACCCGAACGGCATCCTCACCGGCAAACTCGATCTGCAACGCGTCGGCGCCTTCGGGATCTCGCTGGGCGGCATCGTCGTCGGTGAAGCTTGCCGACGCGAGCAACGCCTTCGCGCGTGCCTGATGATGGACGCGCCGATGACGACGGAAGTGGTCAGGGCCGGCTTGCGGCAACCGAGCATGTGGATCACGCGCGACGCTGCCAGCATGCGGCTCGAAAGGCAGCGAGCCGGCGGCTGGTCAGAGGCCGAGATCGAAGCCCATCAGGCCAGCATGCGCGCGGTCTATGAAGGACTTTCGGGCGCTGGCTACTTCGTTCGCGTACCCGGGATGTTTCACAGCAACTTCACTGACATCGCAAGCTGGACACCGATGGCCTCGATGCTCGGAATTGCCGGGCCGATCGACGCGCGTCGCGCACACGCCATCGTCAATGCCTACTCGCTGGCGTTCTTCGGGCGACACCTGGGCGGCCGTCCGGCCGAACTGCTGGATGGTCCATCAAAGTTGTATCCCGACGCGGTCCTCGAGTCGCGCGTGCGTTGAAGACGGGGCTCAGCCAGCGCAGATCTATGCCGCTGCAGGTCCGTTCTCCATCAGGCCCGCAACGACATGGAGGGCCGCCTCGCACAGTCCGCGAGATGAGGCACCAGAATGTTGCCAGTGGTGGGCGACGGCTCTTGGCCGACTGCAGGCACCCACCATCGTCAGCTCGCCGTCGGTCTCATGTGGCCCCAGCCAGGATCAGCAGGAGCATCCATCTTGGCGCTGGCGTGGTTCCGTCGCAAACACCAGCGCCGCGGCCGCTGCCCTTCGATGCTCAGACCCGGACCACCGGCTCCTCGATGTCGGCGCGCACATGCGCAGGCAGTCGGCCCAGCACCCAGCGCACGGCCAGCGGCACCAGCACCACGTCGTCCATCACGCCCAGGAAGGGGATGACGTCGGGGATCAGATCGATGGGGGAGATGACGTACAGCACCATCAGCCCCACCGCCGGTTTGAGCCAGCGCGGCGACTGCGGGTGTTTCAGGGCCAGCCACAGCAGCCGCGCGTCGCGGCGAACCAGGGTCCACAGCAGCAACAGGCGTTTCCACATGACGGGCCTCCTTTGAGAGCAACAAAACCAGCCCTGAACCTGGGGCTGGTGCAGGCGGATAACAAGAGCGGCTGACCGGAGCGGATCACAAAAAACAGGCAGAAATGCTCCACGCCGAATCTACAGCCCGCGCACCACCTCGATGGCCTGCTCGATGCGATCAACCGCATGAATGGTGAGGCCTTCGATCGGCTTCTTGGGTGCGTTGGCCTTGGGCACCACCGCCACCGAGAAGCCCAGCTTGGCGGCCTCCTTCAGGCGTTCTTGCCCACGCGGTGCGGGCCGCACTTCACCGGCCAGGCCCACTTCACCAAAGGCGACAAAACCGCGCGGCAGCGCCTTGCCACGCAGGCTGCCCTGAATGGCCAGCAACACCGCCAGGTCGGCCGCAGGCTCGCCGATGCGCACGCCACCCACGGCGTTGACAAACACGTCCTGGTCCATGCAGCTCACGCCGGCATGGCGGTGCAGCACCGCCAGCAACATCGCCAAACGGTCGCGGTCCAGTCCCACGCTCAGACGGCGCGGGCTGGGGCCGCCGCTGTCGACCAGGGCTTGAATTTCCACCAGCATCGGCCGCGTGCCTTCCAGCGTCACCAGCACGCAGGTTCCGGGCACCGGGTCGCCATGTGTGCTCAAGAAGATGGCGCTTGGGTTGCTGACGCCCTTGAGGCCTTTTTCGGTCATCGCAAAGACGCCAATCTCGTTGACCGCGCCAAAGCGATTCTTGATGGCGCGCACCAGCCGAAAGCTGCTGTGCGTGTCGCCTTCAAAGTAAAGCACCGTGTCGACGATGTGCTCCAGCACCCGCGGCCCGGCCAGCGCGCCTTCCTTGGTGACGTGGCCCACCAGCACCATGGTGCAGCCGCGCATCTTGGCCACGCGGGTGAGTTGCGCGGCGCAGTCGCGCACCTGTGCCACCGAGCCCGGGGCCGAATTGAGCTGATCGGAGTAGACCGTCTGGATCGAATCGATGACACAAAAGGCCGGGTTCTCGGCCTCGATGGCGGCCATGATCTTTTCCAGCTGAATCTCGGCCAGCACGCGCACCCGCTTGCCTTCCAGCCCCAGGCGACGCGAGCGCAGCGCAATCTGCGCGCCACTTTCTTCGCCGGTGACATACAGCACCGGCATCTGCGTGGACAGCGCGTCCACCGCCTGCAGCAGCAAGGTGCTCTTGCCGATGCCGGGGTCGCCGCCAATCAGCACCACCGCGCCTTCGACGATGCCGCCGCCCAGCACGCGGTCCAGCTCTTCTTGGCCAGTGGGCGTGCGCGCCACTTCGGCGGCGTCGATCTCACTCAGCGTGGCCACCGGCTGGCTCTTGGCCAGCGCCTGAAAGCGCGTGTTCTTGCTGGCCGGCCCGGCGGGCTCGGCCACACCTTCGTCCAGCGTGTTCCAGGCCTTGCAGTGCGGGCACTGGCCCAGCCACTTGGCATTGGTGCCACCACATTCGCGGCAGGTGTAGATCGTCTTGGCCATGG
>JAYSVE010000926.1:0-2729 GCA_043718725.1 Methylibium sp. | reverse complement strand
TCCACATCTGCACCAGTCGATCAACATCTTTTTGAACGGCGGTGTTCCAACCCTTGCCGGGCAGGCTCGCTTCAAGGTTCATCGGAAGCTGGCTGCGCAGGGCACCGAACCCTGAATGCATCTCGGCACAAATTGACCGTGCGCGAGCGCGTACCTTGGACTGCGTCGGCCAGACGCCGGCCTGCGGGTTTTGTTCGGCCAGGTATTCGGTGATAGCCAAGGAGTCCCAAATGACCAGATCGTCATCGACCACGACCGGCACGCGGCCGGCCGGTGACAGGCGCGCCAGTTCGGTCTTGAACTTCGAGTCTGGTGTGAAGGCGTCGAAGCGCAGCCTGACTTCGTCGAAGGCGATGCCGGCTTGCTTCATCAACACCCAGGGTCGCATGGACCACGACGAATAGTTCTTGTTGCCGATGTAGAGCTGCATGGGCCCGATCTCCTGATGGCGTTCAGCGCCGGCCGGCCTTGGCCCGCCAGCGATTCAAACGGCTCAGCCCCTGGCCCGCGCCCAGGTACAGCGGCGCGATGCTTTCCAGCGCGCTGGGTGTGACGCCCAGCGCCGCCAGGCCCGGCCACTGGGAGGTGGCCACGTTGGGGGTTCGCATCGAGTCGATGTTGTCCCTGGACAGCATCGGCTCACCCGGCAGGAACTCCATCGTCGCCGCCTGCAGGCGCGCCAGCGCGTCGGGCAGGGCGATCACGGGGCGCGGGTGGCCGGACATCCGCCCGGCCATCTCGACCAGGTCGCGCAGGCTGTAAACGCGTGGCCCGACGCATTCGTAGGTGTGGCCGATGGTGGCGGGGTCTTCCAGGCAGCGCAGCACGGCCGCGGCCACGTCTTCCACCCACACCGGCTGAAACTGCGCCTGGGCGCCGCCCAGCGGCATCACCGGAAACAGCGCCTGCAAGTCGGCAAAGAGGTTGAGAAAGCGGTCGTGCTCGCCGAAGATCACCGAGGGCCGCAGGATGCTGAGGTCCAGCTTGGCGGCCTTGAGCATTTGCTCGCCCTCCGTCTTGGAGCGCAGGTAATGGCTGGGCGCCCGGTCCGACACGCCCAGCGCGCTCACGTGGACCAGCCGCTTGACGTTGCCGGCAACGCAGACCCGCGCCAGCTTGGCGGGCAACTCGACGTGCACCCGCCGGAACGTGGCCGGGCTGCCGTGCAGGATCGCGACCAGGTTGACCACCGCATCGCAGCCCGCGACCAGTTGCGCCAGACGCGACTCGTCGTTCACGTCGGCCTGGACCACCTGCACCGTGGGCAGCAACAACAGGTGGCGGGCCCGCGCCGGCCAGCGGCTGGGCACCAGGACACTGCCGTTCGCGCCGCCGGAACGTTCGACCAACTTGGCGCAAACGCTGCGCCCCACGAAGCCCGAGCCGCCGAGAACAAGTATGTTGGACATCTGAGCCTTCATTGCAGCCTTGCGGCCGGGCACAACCGGCGGGCGAGGGGACATTCTCGGGGATTGCGGCGTTCGCCGGCCGTGCGGCGCCGCGCGGGCCGGCCCGGCCACATGAGCAAATGTGGCTTGGCCACTTTGTTCATACCCCCTCGGGGGGCGGACGACGACGTCGTCCTCCTGGGGGCGCTCTCAAGGCAGGTTCTTGTCGGTGGGCGGCGCCGTGAGCTCGCGCGGGCCGATGGGCCGGCCCAGGCGGGCCTTGAGCGACGGCGTCTGGCCGTCCAGCAGCGCGGCGTAGTAGACCGAGTTGCTGAGGACCTTCTTGACGTAATCGCGGGTCTCGCCGAAGGGAATGTTTTCGGCCCACACCGCCGGCTCCAGCAACGGGCCTTCGCGCCATTTGCGCGGCCGCCCCGGCCCGGCGTTGTAGGCCGCGGCGGCCATGGCCTGCGAGCCGGCAAAGTCGTCGAGCACGAGCTTCAGGTAATGGGTGCCGAGCTTGAGGTTGGTGTCGCGGTCGGCAATCAGGTTGGCGCTGTAGTCGAGGCCGATCTTGCGCGCCGTCCAGCGGGCGGTTGCCGGCATCAGTTGCATCAGGCCGGCGGCGCCCACGCTCGAGCGCGCGTCCATGATGAAGCGCGACTCCTGGCGGATCAGACCGTACACATAGGCCGGCTCCAGCCCGATCTCGCGCGCCGCCGCCTGCACTTCCTTGCGGAACGGGGTCGGGAAGCGCTGCGCCATGTCGATTTCGATGCGGGTGCGCTCACTGGTGTTGATGCAGCGGTCCCAGACCTCACGGTCGCAGGCCAGTTGTGCGGCGGCCAGCAACTCGCGATCGGCCATGCCGCGCAGTGAATAGTTCCATTCGCGCACGCCCTCGTTGCGCAGGCCCAGCGTGATGAGCTGCAAGGCGCGGGCCAGGCCCGGGTGATCGGCGGCAGCCCCACGCTCGGCCGGCGTGAGGGGCGCCGGGCGCCGTGGCAGCTCGACGGCCTGGCCGAGGTTGTCGGCCGCCAGCTTGCCGTAAAAGTGGAACTGCTCGGCAATGCCGCCCAGCAGCTCGCGCGCCAGCGCCAGCATGGCCGCGCCATCCTGCGAGTCGCGCGCCAACGCCTGCAGGCCGCGCGCCTTCCAGTACACCCAGGCCGGATCGCGCTGGGCGTCCAGGCTCATCGCGTTGACGCCCTGCATCACCTGCTGCCAGCGCGCCTGGCCGTTGTCGGCACGCAGCGCGGCGCGCACTTTCCAGGCCAGGGTTTCATCGGGCAGGTCGAGCTGGCGGGCGTCCTTGATGGCGCGCAATGCCGCATGCTGGAA
>JAYSVE010000925.1:0-6398 GCA_043718725.1 Methylibium sp. | reverse complement strand
GTTACGACGACGCGCCGCATGGCCACATGGAGGTGAGCTTCGAGAACGTGCGGGTTCCCGCCAGCAACATCCTGCTGGGCGAAGGGCGCGGCTTCGAGATCGCCCAAGGCCGCCTCGGGCCGGGGCGCATCCACCATTGCATGCGCCTGACCGGCCTGGCCGAACGCGCGCTGGAGATGCTGTGCCAACGCGCCACCCGGCGCGTCGCATTCGGCCGCCCGGTCAGCGACCAGGGCGTCACGCGCGAGCGCATCGCCGAGGCGCGCTGCATGATCGACCAGTCGCGCCTGCTCACGCTCAAGGCCGCCTGGATGATGGACATGGCCGGCAACAAGGCGGCCAAGGCCGAGATCGCGATGATCAAGGTGGTGGCGCCACAAATGGCCTGCAAGGTCATCGACTGGGCGATGCAGGTGCATGGCGGCGCCGGCATGTGCCAGGACTTCCCGCTCGCCTACTTCTACACCGCGGCGCGCACGCTGCGCTTTGCCGACGGCCCGGACGAAGTGCACCGCAACGCCATCGCCAAGCTCGAGATCGGCAAGCACGCCTGAGCACCGGGCTCAACCAGGAGCTGCCTCAATGATCGACGTCTATTCGTGGGCCACCCCCAACGGCCACAAGGTTCACATCATGTTGGAGGAGTGTGGCCTGCCGTACCGCGTGCATGCGGTGGACATCGGCGCGGGCGACCAGTTCAAGCCCGAGTTCCTGGCCATTAGCCCGAACAACAAGATCCCCGCCATCGTCGATTCCGACGGCCCGGACGGCATGCGCATGTCGTTGATGGAGTCCGGTGCGATCCTCTTGTATCTGGCTTCGAAGACCGGGAAATTCCTGCCCGAAGGCACGCGCGAGCGGTTCACGGTGCTCGAGTGGCTGATGTTTCAAATGGGCGGCGTCGGGCCCATGCTGGGGCAGGCGCACCACTTCCGCATCTATGCGCCGGAGAAAATCGAATACGCGGTCAACCGCTACACCAACGAGGCCAGGCGCCTGTACGGCGTGATGAACAGCCGGCTGGCCAAGAGCAAGTACATCGCCGGGCCCGAATACACCATTGCCGACATCGCCATCTTCCCCTGGCTGCGTTCCTGGAAGAACCAGGGCATAGACTGGAACGACCATCCGCACCTCAAAGGCTGGTTCGACGAGATCGCCGCGCGGCCGGCGGTGCAGCGCGGCGTCGAGGTGCTGGCCAATCAACGAAAGCCCTTGGTGGACGACAAGGCGCGTGAAGTCCTGTTCGGCGCGCAGCAGTACCAGAAGCGCTGATCGGCCCATGAAGAACCGCCCCGCGCGGATGTCACGGGATGGTGAGAAAACCTGATTTGGCCTGCCCGGAGGGACTCGAACCCCCGACCCCCAGCTTAGAAGGCTGGTGCTCTATCCAGTTGAGCTACGGGCAGCGGGACCCGGGCGATGCGCTTCTTGAGACGAACGTCTCGGCGGCTCGGGCAATGGGCTGGTGATGAATGGTCGGGGTGGCGGGATTCGAACTCGCGACCTACTGGTCCCAAACCAGTTGCGCTACCAGGCTGCGCTACACCCCGAAAGCGCGGATTGTACTCAGCGTCATTCACGCCCGACGGTTTGCGCCGCAGGCGCGGGCAAGAGCAACTGCTGCGCCACCGCGATGCACTGACGAATGTGCTGCTCGCACACCAGTTTCAGCGCCGAAAAGGTCAGCAGCGCCGACAGCGCCTGGCCTGCCACCGGAACGTACTTCGCGGCCTGCTGCGTCGTCAGCCGAACGCCGACGATCTTCAGCGTCTGCAAAACCACTTCGCGAGTGATCAGCTTGCCGACCAAAAGGCTGCCGCCAGCCGACAAGGCCTTGAAGACGACCAGGCGCCGGTCGGGCGACAGGCGCTCCACCTGCTCGGGTGTCAGACCGAAGGCGCGGTTGATGTCGGGAATGAGCTTGATCAACACGCCGACATCGGTCAGCCAGTCGATGCCGGGAATGGGTATCACGGCCACCCCGGCCGCCACCAGCGAGCGGCGGTTGACCATGCGCCGGCAGCTCCGCGCGGCCGCTTCGATCTGCGCCGGCGTGCCCGGCACGACCACCCATTCAACGGCGTCAGTCATCGTGTACTCGGCGCGCCAGGTCTGGCTTCAGGTGCTGGAGGCGCCCTTGATCTTGCCGACGATGAACAGCAAGACGATGGCCCCGAGCACCGAACCGACGAAGCCGGCGTTCTGCCCGGCCTGGTACCAGCCCAGGGCCTGGCCCGCAAAACCCGCGGCAAAGGACCCGGCAATGCCCAGCGCCGCCGTGAGGATCAGCCCGAGCTGCTGGGTGCCAGGCAGGACGGCCCTGGCGATCAAACCAACGATCAAGCCCACCACCGCCATCCAGACGTAGCTCATGTGTCTCTCCTTATGTAGATGCGGAAATCGCAACGACCTGCCGCCTCTTAGAGCCCGGCGGCGACCGCAATGTAGCCGATTGCGCCGGTCGGCTACGGGCCCAGCAACTGACCCCAGACCTTCTCCAGGCGCTTCACGCTGACGGGTTGGGGCGTGCGCAGCTCCTGCGCGAACAGGCTCACGCGCAGTTCCTCGACCAGCCAGCGGAATTCCTCCAGTCTGGCGTCGGTCGCGCCGCGCCGCTCGGCCAGCAGGCGCAGGAAACGCTGCTCCAGCGGGCGCAACTCGGCGAGCCGCTGCGAATCGCGCACCGGATCGACGCGCTGCTTGTCCAACCGCATGACAATGGCTTTCAGGTAGCGCGGCAGGTGGGCAAGCTGGGGCCAGGGCGTGACGACGACAAAGCGCTTGGGCACAAGGCGCAGCAGTTGCGCCGTGATGTCGTCAGCCACCTCTTTCGGGGCCCGGGCGTCCTTCAGCTTGCGCGCCGCGGCGCCGTGGTCGAGCAGCACCGCGCCCACGCGGCGCGCGATCTCGCCGGCAATCAGGGTCAAGCGCCCGCGCCCCTCGCTCAGGCGGCGCGCGAACGAGCCCGGGTCCGTGGGCAATGGGGCGGCCAGGAAGGCCCGGTCCAAGGCCAGCTCGATGATCTGGTCACGCAGTTCGTCGATCGACCCCAAGGGCATGAAGGCCACCGACATCTTCTGCAGGTCGGGGATGTTTTTTTCCAGGTACTTCAACGAGTCTCGAATCTGCAGCGCCACCAGGCGCCGCAGGCCGGCGCGGTGCTTCAATGCCGCGACATCGGGCTCGTCGAACACCTCGATCTCGACATGGCTGAGTTTGTCAATCAAAGCCGGAAAGCCGATCAGCGACTGCGCGCCGCGGCGGATCTCCATCAGCTCGGGCAGGTTGCCGAAGGTCCAGTCGGTGTGCTTTTGCGCGACCGGCGCGGGCGCCGACGCGGGAGCCTCGGCCGGCCTCAGAGGGGCGGCCCCGGCCCGGGCGCGCGGCGCCGCGGAAAGGCTCGCAGCGCTGGTGGCGCAGGGCGGGTCGTTGGGTCCGGGGGCTGACGCCGGCGCCATCTTCAAAACCGCCAGCGCCTGAAACGCGGATCGGGCCTGCCCGCCAAGCTCGGCCTTGAGCGCCGCCAGATTGCGACCGCTGCCCAATTGGCGGCCGTGTTCGTCATTGACGCGGAAGTTCATCAACAGGTGCGGCGGCACCTGTTCGAGTTTGAAGTCGGCTCTTTTGATGTCCAGCTGCGTCTTGTCCCGAACGTTTTTCAGCAGCGAATCGAGCAGGCCACCCTGGGCGAATTCGGTGTTAGCGACGAAGTCGTCGACGTACTCCGGCAACGGTACGAGCCGGGCGCGGGGCTTTTGGTGCAGGCTTTTCACCAACGCCAGCACCTTGTCCTTCAACATGCCCGGCACCAGCCATTCGCAACGTTCGTCGCTCACCTGGTTGAGCGAATAAATCGGCAGCGACACCGTGACCCCATCCTTGGCGTCGCCGGGGTCGTGCAGGTAACTGGCCGCGCAGTCAACGCCACCCAGGCGAATGGTTTTCGGGAACGCCGCGGTCGTGATGCCCGCGGCTTCATGGCGCATCAACTCATCACGGGTCAGCAGCAGCAGGTGCGGCTGGCGCCTGATCTCGGCGCGGTACCAGCGCTCCAGCGTGTGGCCACTGCAGACCTCGGCCGGCAACTGCTGGTCGTAGAAGGCATGGATCAATTCGTCGTCGACCAGCACGTCCTGGCGGCGCGACTTGTGCTCGAGTTCTTCAACCTGCGCGATCAGCTTTCGGTTGGCGGCCAGGAACGGCAGCGGGGTGTCCCACTCGCCGGCCACCAGCGCCTCGCGGATGAAGATCTCGCGCGCGGCGGCGGCGTCGACGTTGCCGAAATTGACCCGCCGGTTGCTGTAGATGACGATGCCATACAGGGTGGCCCGCTCCAGCGCCACGACCTCGGCGGCCTTCTTCTCCCAGTGCGGCTCGAGCAACTGGGTCTTGATCACATGCCCGGCAATGGCCGGCAACCACTGCGGCTCGATCGCGGCGATGCCGCGGCCGAACAGGCGTGTGGTCTCGACCAGCTCGGCCGCGACGATCCAGCGGCCCGGCTTCTTCGACAGATTGGCGCCGGGGTGGCGGTAAAAACGGATGCCGCGCGCGCCCAGGTACCACTCGTCCTCGTCGCTCTTGCAACCGATGTTGCCCAGCAGCCCGGCCAACATGGACAGATGCAGTTGCTCGTAGGTGGCGGGCAGCGTGTTGAGGCGCCAGCCATGCTCGGCCACCACCGTGTGCAACTGCGAATGAATGTCGCGCCACTCGCGCACACGGCGCGGCGAGATGAAGTTCTCGCGCAGCAAGAGCTCCTGCTTGCGGTGCGAGAGCTTGTGGCCCGGCGCGTCCGGCGCGCCCGAGCCCTTGCCCGCCGGCGCGGCCGGGTGCGCGCCGCGCGAGGCTTCGAGCCAGTTCCACAATTTCAGGTCGCCGAGAAACTCCGACTTTTCATCGAGGAACTTCTTGTGCGCGCTGTCGGCCGCCTGCTGGTGTTCGAGCGGCCGGTCGCGCACCTCCTGCACGCTGAAGGCGCTGGCGATGATCAGCACCTCGGTGAGCGCATGGCGCTCCTTGGCCTCCAGAATCATGCGACCGACGCGGGGATCGAGCGGCAACCTCGAGAGTTCGCGGCCGATGGGCGTGAGCTCGTTGCCTTCGTCCACCGCGCCCAGTTCGGCCAGCAGTTGATAGCCGTCGGCGATGGCGCGACGCGGCGGTGGCTCCAGAAACGGAAAGTCCTCCACCGTGCCCAGGTTGAGCGACTTCATGCGCAGGATCACGCCCGCCAGCGAGGACCGCATGATCTCCGGGTCGGTGAAGCGCGGCCGCGCCGCGAAGTCTTTCTCGTCGTAGAGGCGGATGCAAATGCCATCGCTGACGCGTCCGCAGCGGCCGGCACGCTGGTGCGCCGCCGCCTGGCTGATCGGCTCGACGAGCAACTGCTCGACCTTGTTGCGGTAGCTGTAGCGCTTGACCCTTGCCGTGCCCGCGTCGATCACATACTGAATGCCCGGCACGGTGAGCGAGGTTTCGGCGACGTTGGTCGAGAGCACGATGCGCCGCGCGCTGTGCGGCTCGAACACCGCGTCCTGCTCTTGCTGGCTGAGGCGCGCGAACAGCGGCACCACTTCGACGCCCACGCGCCCGCGGCCCGCGGGCGCTTGCGCTCCAGGGTGGTGCTTGCGCAGGTGCTCCGCCGCTTCTCGAATTTCGCGCTCACCGGGTAGGAACACCAGCACATCGCCGGGGCCCTCGCGCCACAGCTCATCGACCGCATCGCCGATGGCGTGGTTGAGGTCGTACTCCCGGCTCTCCTCGAACGGCCGCCAGCGTTGCTCGACCGGGAACAGCCGGCCCGAAACCTGGATCACCGGCGCCGGCCCCGCGCTCGCGGCAAAGTGCTTGGCGAAGCGATCGGCGTCGATGGTGGCCGAGGTGACGATCACCTTCAAGTCGGGCCGACGCGGCAGGATCAGGCGCAGGTGGCCGAGCAGGAAGTCGATGTTGAGGCTGCGCTCGTGCGCCTCGTCGATGATCAGCGTGTCGTAAGCGCGCAGCAGCGGGTCGCTCTGGGTCTCGGCCAGCAGGATGCCGTCGGTCATCAGCTTGACGGTGGCGCCGCCTTGCAGCCGATCCTGAAAACGCACCTTGTAGCCAATCACTTCGCCGAGCGGCGAATTGAGCTCCTGCGCGATCCGCTTGGCCACGCTGGAGGCGGCAATCCGCCGCGGCTGCGTGTGCCCAATCAAGCCGCTGCCACCCACGCCGACGCCGCGGCCCAGGCTGAGGGCAATCTTAGGCAACTGGGTGGTCTTGCCGGAGCCGGTTTCGCCGCAGACGATGACGACCTGGTGCTGCTGGATGGCGCGGCTGATTTCCTCGCGCCGCTGCGACACGGGCAGCGACTCGGGAAACGTGATCGGCGGCACCGCATTGGCCGGGCGCCT
>JAYSVE010000924.1:0-6426 GCA_043718725.1 Methylibium sp. | reverse complement strand
CGCAAAACAGAGAAAATCATGAGCCGGCCGATCGAAACGCGCCCATAGACTTGCCGCTCCCGCGACGAACCTGTGTGAGAAATGAT
Organism: Methylibium sp.; assembly: GCA_043718725.1. Taxonomy (GTDB): domain Bacteria; phylum Pseudomonadota; class Gammaproteobacteria; order Burkholderiales; family Burkholderiaceae_C; genus LGRD01. Next base: position 6,340 of record JAYSVE010000924.1, on the reverse strand, counting down.
GAATTGCAATGCGCTTGGACCTTCGGCCGTGGCACTGGCGACGGCGATCGTCACACCCTCACCGATCTGCGCACAGACTTCTTCTCAGACCCAGTTGGACCCCGTCGTGATCAGCGCCGAGCGCGCACGCCAGACCACCTTCGATGCGCCCGCCGCCATCTCGGCCGTGACCCGGGCGACCATCGAAGATGGCGGCCCGCAGGTCAATTTGTCCGAGGTGCTGAACCGCGTGCCCGGCATCACGGTGCTCAACCGGCAGAACTACGCGCAAGACTTGCAGCTCTCGATTCGCGGCTTCGGATCGCGCTCGACGTTCGGCATCCGCGGTGTGCGTTTGATCGTCGACGGCATCCCGGCATCCATGCCCGACGGCCAGGGCCAGGCGTCCAACATCGCCCTCACATCGGCCGGGCGCATCGAGGTCTTGCGCGGGCCCCTGGCGCAGCTCTACGGCAATGCGGCCGGCGGCGTGGTGCAGGTGTTCACCGACATGAGCACGCTGCGCCCGACGGTGTCGGTCAGCGGCTCCGCCGGCCCGTACGGCCAGAAAAAGGCGGCGCTGAAGATCGCCGCCGGAGGACCTGACGATGCGGTCGTCCTGGACGCGTCCGCGTATCGCACCGACGGTTACCGCGAACACAGCCAGGCGCGGCGCGACCAGGTCAATGCCAAGTGGCAGCACGACGCCGGGCCTGACACCCGAATCAGCGTGGTCGTCAATTCGCTGCACCAGCCGCTGTCGCGGGACCCGCTGGGCCTCACGCGGGCGCAGTGGGAAGCCGACCCGGCGCAGGCGGTGGCCGCCGCCAAGACCACGGACGCGCGCAAGACGGTGTTGCAGCAACAGATCGGCACGGTGCTCGAGCAGCGCCTGGGCGACGTGACGCAGTTGACCGCGCGACTTTATTTCGGCCAGCGCGACCTGGACAACGCCTTGTCCATTCCGCTGGCCGCGCAGGGCCCGGCCACGTCCAGCGGCGGCATCGTCAGCTTCTCGCGCGGCTACAAGGGCCTGGGCGCGCAACTCAGCCACACCATCAAGTTCGGCCCCGAGACCAGCCTGCGCCTCGTCGGCGGCATCGATGTCGATGAGAGCAACGAAGACCGCAAAGGCTTCATCAACAACGCCGGCGTGCAGGGTGCTCTCAAGCGCGACGAAAAAAACCGGGCCGACAACCGCGACGTCTTCGCCCAGGCGAGCGTCGACCTGAGTCGGCAATGGACGGCGACGGCGGGGCTGCGTTCCAGCCATGTTCGCTTTCGCAGCGCCGACAACTTTATCCGCCCCGGCAACCCCGATGACAGCGGCGGCGTGAGCTACAGCGCCACCAGCCCGGTGTTGGGCCTGACGTGGCGGGCCGCGCCAACGCTCAACCTCTACGCCAATGCCGGCAAGGGCTTTGAGACTCCGACCTTCACCGAGCTGTCCTATCGGCCGGTGGGCACCGGGCTCAACACCGATCTGCGCGCATCGACGAGCCGGCATGCCGAGCTTGGCGCCAAGTGGAAGCTGGCCGAAGGCCATCGTCTCGACACCGCGGTGTTCGACATCACCACCCGCGACGAGATCGTGGTCGACACCAACACCGGTGGGCGCTCGACGTTCAAGAACGCCGGGCGGACGCGGCGCAGCGGCGTCGAGCTGGCCTACCTGGGGCAGCTTGGCGAGGACTTGCGCGCCACGTTGAGCCTGACGGCGCTGCGGGCCCGCTTTGCCGATGCCTTTGTCAGCGGCAGCGGCGCGACGGCCGTGCCGGTCGCCGCGGGCAGCCGCCTGGCCGGCACGCCCGAGCGCAGCGCCTTCGCCGAGCTGGCCTGGTCGCCGAAAAACGCCTGGGGCGGCTTCAACGGTGCCGTCGAGCTGGTGCACACCGGCGCGCTGTATGTCAACGACGTCAATGAAGACGCCGCCGCCGCGGCCACGCTGCTGAACCTGCGCGCCGGCTTTGCCCAGACCGGCGCCGGTTGGACCTTCAACCAACGGTTTCGCATCGACAACGCCAGCAACAAGGTCTACGCCGGTTCGGTGATCGTCAACGAAGGCAACAAACGCTTCTTCGAATCGGCGCAGCCGCGCAACTGGTCGCTGTCGCTGTCGGCCAAATACGAATGGCTGTGATGGCGCTCGATTCGTTGTAAGGGCCGCTGCGCGGCGCCGACCAACCACAGGCGCATGGGGTCATATGCCCGCGGCACGGCCGGTCATCGTTGTGCTGCCGGACAATCCCAGGCGCAGCTTCCAGTCCGCGGAGACATCATGAGCCCATCGATCGACACCATCACCCTCGGCGGCGGCTGCTTCTGGTGCACCGAGGCGGTCTACGAACAGGTCCAGGGCGTCGTCTCGGTGGAGTCGGGTTACAGCAACGGCCATGTCGACTCGCCAAGCTACGAGCAGGTGTGCAGCGGCCGAACCGGCCACAACGAAGTGGTGCGGGTGCGCTTCGACACGGCACGGATCACGCTGCGCGAAGTGCTGGAGATCTTCTTCGCCGTGCACGACCCGACCACCCTGAACCGCCAGGGCAACGACAGCGGCACGCAATATCGCTCCGGCATCTACTTTCACAACGCCGAACAGCAGCGCATCGCCGCCGAGGTGCTGGCCGAGGCCAACGCCCAGCATGGCGGGCGGGTTGTCACCGAGTTGCTGGCCGAGACCCGCTACTCGCGCGCCGAGGACTATCACCAGCACTATTTCGCCCAGCACCCGAACGAGGGCTATTGCGCGTTTGTGGTCGGGCCGAAGGTCGACAAATTCAGGAAGACCTTTGCCCGCAAGGCGCGTGCGGTTTGAGCCGCATCGACCGATGCGCCAGGTGCGCCGCGCGGATCAAGGCGCCAGGCGTTCGCGCACCCAGTCGGCGCCCTGCAGCCGGTAGCGCAGCCGGTCGTGCAGGCGCGATTTGCGGCCTTGCCAAAACTCCCAGGTGTCGGGCTTGAGACGGTAGCCGCCCCAATGTGGCGGGCGCGGCGGCTGCAGCAGGAACTGCGCGCCGTACCTCGCGGCATTGGCCACCAGCACGGCGCGCGACGAGATCACCTCGCTTTGCGGCGAGGCCCAGGCGCCGAGCCGGTTGTCCAGCGGCCGCGACTGGAAATACCGGTCCGATTCTTCGGCCCCCGCCTTCTCGACCTGGCCTTCAATGCGGACCACGCGTTCGAGTTCGACCCAATGGAACTGCAGGGCCGCGAACGGGTTGGCCGCCAGCTCGCGGCCCTTGCGGCTGTGGTAGTTGGTGTACCAGACGACGCCGAGTGCGTCGTACCCCTTGATCAGCACCACCCGGGTCGACGGGCGGCCGTTTTCGCCCACCGTCGCCAGGGTCATCGCGTTCGGTTCGGGCAGTTGCGCGTCGAGCGCCTGTTGCAGCCACAACCCGAACTGCCGCAGCGGGTCGGCCATGGAGGCTTGTTCGTCGAGTTCGGCGCGCTCGTAGCTCTTGCGAAGGTCGGCGATGTTCACCATGGGGTCAGTATAGGCAGCGCGAGTTGACGGGTACCGGTCGCCGCTCCGGCGCGCGAATTGCGGCGACGTGAACCCGTCCCCCCGCGGTCTCGGGCATTCCATCCGCAATGTTGCTTACGGGGAATGCCTTAGGTAGTCGCACGACTGGTTTGATGGCCAAACGGATTTCATGCTCCAGTGATGCGGCGGGCATGGCCTGGCGCACTGAAACAACGGCAAAGGAAGGTGATGAAGGCGCGACCCGCGGTGATCGTGTTGGCGGCCGGCAGCGGCAAACGCTTCCTCGGCGCGGCGCACAAGCTCGGCCAGGCGCTGGGCACGTCGACCGTGTTGGGATGCTGCCTGCGCCACGCGATTGCCAGCCAGCTCCCGGTGGTCGTGGTCACGACCGAGCCGCTGGCCGACCTGGCCCGGCGCAGCGTCGCCGCGCGCGACGTGGTCGTCGTGCCCGAAAGTGGCGCGGGCAGCGCCGAGCATCTGGGCATGGGGCACTCGATCGCTGCCGGGGTCAGTGCGAGGGCCCAGTCCGGTGGCTGGTTGATCCTGCCGGCCGACATGCCGCTGGTCAGAACCACCACGCTGGTGGCGGTGGCCGCACAGCTCGAACACCACGCGGTGGTCTGTGCCCACTACAAAGGGCGGCGTGGCCACCCGGTCGGTTTCTCGGCCGAACTGTATTCGGAGCTGGTCACGCTGGCCGGTGACGAAGGCGCGCGCCGGCTGGTGGCGCGTTACCCCTCGCTGGGCCTGGAGCTGGACGACCCCGGTGTGCTGATCGATGTGGACACCGAGGCCGATCTGGCCAGCGTACGTCAGGCCTTCGGCGCGATGCCCCTGGCGGTTCGATAGCGCGCATGTCGAGCGGCCGATCAGACCGGTCGTGCGCAGAGTCAATCGGCCAGGCCGTGCTGGCGCGCCAAGGCCACCATGCGTTCGATGCCGGTGTCTCGAATGCCATGGGCACGCAGCGACGCCGCGGTTTCCATCAGGTAGTCCAGCGTGCGCCCGTAACGGCCACTGGCGCCGCGCAGGATGTCCAGCAGTTGCGCGTCGTCCACCGGCCCGGTGTGGCTGGGGCTGCCGCGGCTGAGCGCAAAACCCAGCGCCCGCACCGGTCCCTGCGCGGTGTGACAGGCCAGCCACTTGGGGTCGTAGACGCCGGTGGGCATCTCGCGCGCCCACATGCGCTCGAGTTCGCGCCGGACATGCTCTTGCTCGATCCGGTAGACCATGCCGCGGCAGGAGCCGCCCGAGACCAGCGCGAACACCAGGCCCGGCCGTTCGGGGGTGCCGCGGTTGATGCGCGAACGCATCTCCAGCGCACGGTGCCAGCCGTAGACGGCGGCGGGTCGCCGCTCGACGGATTCAAACTCCGGGCGCCAGATCAGCGAGGCGTAGCCGAACACCCAGAGATCGCTGTTGCCACCCCATTCGCGCAGCGTCTGGCCGAGCAGCGCCGCGGGGTCGCGGTGGATCAGCGTGGGCGGGTGGCGGGTCATGCCTGGACTCTATCGCCGCCAGGCCCGCCAGCGTCAACGTCTGTCGCTGTTGATTTGACGATGTAACCAAGTTACATCACAATGGGTCGGGTCGTTACATCGGGGCCGGCCCATGAAAAAAGCGCTTGTCGAAGTCACCCAGCGCATTCGCGAACGCAGCGCCGCGACACGCGCCGCCTACCTGGCCCGCGTGGACGCCGCCACCCGCCGCCCGCGCGGCACCGACCGAATGGGCTGCGCCAATGTGGCCCACGCCTTTGCCGCAATGCCGGCAAACGACAAGCTGCGCGTAATGGCGCAGCGCGCACCGAACATCGGCGTGGTCACCGCCTACAACGACATGCTGTCGGCGCATCAACCCTATGAAGTCTTCCCCGCGCTGATCCGCGACGAAGCACGCCGCCACGGCGCCACCGCCCAGGTGGCCGGCGGCGTGGCGGCGATGTGCGATGGCGTGACCCAAGGGCTTCCCGGCATGGAGCTGAGCCTGTTCTCGCGCGACGCCATTGCGATGAGCACGGCCATCGCGCTGTCGCACGACGTGTTCGACGCCGCCTTGCTGCTGGGCGTGTGCGACAAGATCGTGCCGGGCCTGCTGATCGGTGCGCTGCACTTCGGCCACCTGCCGTGCGTTTTTGTGCCCGCCGGGCCGATGAGCACGGGCTTGTCGAACACCGCCAAGTCGAAGGTGCGCGAACAGTTCGCCCAAGGCCTGATCGGGCGCGACAAGCTGCTCGAAGCCGAGTCGGCCGCCTACCACGGCGCCGGCACCTGCACCTTCTACGGCACCGCCAACAGCAACCAGATGCTGCTCGAAGCCATGGGGCTGCATGTGCCCGGCGCGGCCTTCGTCCACCCGCATGCCGAGTTGCGCGAAGCGCTCACGCGTGAGGCGGTGCGCACGGTGCTGGCCATCACGGCGGGTCGGCGTTTCATGCCCATCGGCAGGCTGGTCGACGAGCGTGTGATCGTCAATGCGATGGTCGCGCTGATGGCCACCGGCGGCTCGACCAACCACCTGATCCACTGGGTGGCGGTGGCCCGCGCCGCCGGCATCCTGATCGACTGGACCGACTTTTCCGACCTGTCGCACGCCACCCCGCTGCTGACCCGCGTGTACCCGAACGGCGTGGCCGACGTGAACCAGTTCCAGAACGCCGGCGGGCCCGGCTTCGTGATCCGCGAACTGCTGCAAAGCGGCGGCCTGCACGCCGACGTGGACACGGTCGTCGACGGCGGTTTGCAGGCCTTTGGCAAGCTGCCGACCCGAGCCGGCGACGCGCTGGCCTGGGCCGAGTTGCCAGCGGCCAGCGGCGACGACAGCATCATCCGCACCGCGGCCGCGCCGTTCAGCCCGCAAGGCGGCTTGAAG
>JAYSVE010000923.1:0-2752 GCA_043718725.1 Methylibium sp. | reverse complement strand
CCGCGCCGTCCGTGTCGACCGAGGTCGTGACGCCAACCCGCCCACCGGCGGGCGTGAACTTGATGGCGTTGCTCAGCAGGTTCCAGCAGACCTGTTGCAGCCGCGTGGCGTCGCCGCGCACATGCGCCGGCCAGCGGTGCTCCAGCGTCAGATCGAGCGCCACCCCTTTGGCCAGCGCAGCGGGCCGCATGGTGTCGGTGGCCGCGGCGGCGACCAGGTTGACGTCGACCAGCGCGATGTCGAGCTTGAGCTTGCCCGAGACGATGCGGTTCATGTCCAGCAGGTCGGCGATCAGGCGGGCCTGGGCGTCGGCATTGCGCGAGATCGCGTCGACCGCCTGGCGCAGCAGTTGCGGCTGGGTGGGCGACTTTTTCAGTACGTTCGCCCAGCCCACGATCGCCGCCAGCGGCGTGCGCAACTCGTGGCTCAGGGTGGCCAGAAAATCGTCCTTGATCAGCGCGACGCGTTCGCTTTCAACCCGGGCGGCGCGTTCGGCCTCAAGCAATTGTTCGCGTTGGCCTTCGATCTGCTTGCGCTCGGTGATGTCGCGGGTCACCGCCAGAACATGCTCGATCCGGCCGTTGAGGCCGCGCTCGGCCACCAGTTGGCTGGCGTAGTGGCGGGTCCCGGTGAGCGCGGCGGCCTCGAATTCGATGTTCTGGCTTTCGCCACGGTCCAGCACCGTGCGCAGCGCGCCCTCCCATTGATCGCAAAGTGCGCCCGGCAGGCCCAGCTCGCGGTGGCTCTTGCCCAGGAACTCCTCGGGCGGGTGGCCGGTTGCCCGGGTCATCGCGGCGTTGACGAAAACGTGGCGCCATTGCCGGTCGAGCCGGGTCAGGATGTCGGGCGAGTTGTCGGTCACGGTCTGAAGCTGGTGCTCGCGAAAGCGCAGCGCCTGCTCCATGCCGACGCGCCGCGTCACGTCGAAGGTCATGCCCACCAGGCGCACCAGGCGGCCTTCGGGGTTGAAGCTGCCTTCGGCGGTTTCCTCGAAGGTGATGTCGCTGCCATCCGGCCGCACCACGCGGTAGCCGACGGTGTACTTCGGCTGCGCCGGCGTGAGCCCACTCAGACAGGCCGCCAGCAACGAACGATCGTCGACGTGGATCCGGTCGAAAAAAGCCCCACTTGACTCGCGAAAGACTTCCTCGTCGATCGGCATGCCGAGCAAACGCGCCGAGTGATTGGACCGGACGACGGTGTCGGTCTCGGGGTCCCAATCGAACGCGAAACCGCCGCCCACTTCGATCGCCAGGCGCAGCCGCGCTGTGCTGTCCTTGAGCGCCTGCTCGTCCGCGCGGCGCAGTGTCACATCGCGCGCGACGACCAGCAGGCGCAGCACCCGGCCGCTGGCGTCATCGCAGACGGGGCTGACGCTGACCTCCCACCATTTCTGCGTGCCACGGACGGTGGGGCATGGACCCTCGAATGCCGAGCCCTGCCCGCGCGCGGCCGAGGCCAGCGCGGCGGCCACGCGGGCCTGCATGCGCGGCGGCCACAGCGCCGCCCAGGGCCGGCCGCGCAGCGACTCGAAGTCGTCGACCTCCAGCAAGGCCAAGCCGCGCTGGTTGACGCGCTGCACATGGCCGGCGACATCGAGCACCTGGACGCAGTCGATGCTGCTGTCGAGCAGGCTGCGGCTGAAGGCCTCGCTTTCGCGCAGCACCGAGTCGGCGTCCTGGCCAACGCGCGCCATCGCGTGGCGCAGGGTGGCGTTGGCGATGGCGCGGTTCAGGCTGGCGGGGCTCATCCCGTCCGTGCCCAGCGTTTCATGCGCGCCGGCGCGCAGTGCGACCCCATGGTCGGCGTGGCCGGCCGCACTGACCAGGGCCACGACCGGAAACCGCGGCAGGCCCGTGCGGTCTCGCGGCAGCCGCGCGAGCAGCGCCAGGGCGCTGGCGTCGGGGAGGTCGAAGCTCAGCAGGATGCAATCGGGCGCGGGCGCCTGCGCACACTGTTGCAGCGCGTCCTCGGCCGACACGGCTTCGGTGACCCGGCAGTGCCGCGTCGAGCCGGCGAGCAGCGCCGCCCGGGCCTGCTCGCGGCCCTGCCGGCGGGCGTCGACGATCAGGACATGCGGCGCGTGGCGTTCGACGTCGTTCATGGCCAGTGGTCTTGGCGCGGCCGGGTGCCGGTGCCAGGCCCAGCGCCAGGCGCAACCGGATTGCGCGGGTTCACGTCATGCATTGCGAATGCTCGCCCTCGGTGCGAATTTTCCGATGGTACCCGCGCCACCGCGGCTGCAAGTCACGCTGCGCGCGCGGATCGGGCGGGCGCGGGCGGGCTTGCGCGCGGAGCGCCCGCTAAAGTCGGTGCCATGGGGGACCGATGGCAATGACGGACGGCAACGGCAGCGCGCCGGCACGCGGACATGAACCGATTGCGCCGGGCGCGCTGGGCGCCTGGTGGTGGCAGGGCCTGCGCAGTGCCTTCCTGCGCCGACCGGACTGGCGCGCGCTGCAAACCACGCCCAACCTCATCGCCTGCCTGGTGATCGCAACCGGCCTGGCCGGCGTGGCGGTGGAGCGTCTGTACGTCGACGGCCAGGCGCTGTTCCATTGGCCCGCGCTGTTGACGGGCTGGCTGGGCATCGTCGCCATGGCCTGGGTCTGCTGGCGGCTGGTGCCGCGCAGCGATGCCGAAATCGCGCCCGTTGCGCCCAGTGCGGCGGCGCTGTTCTCGATGTTGGTGGCGCAGTCCATGACGCTCGCGGTCGGGTCGGCGCTGATCCTGGTGCCGATGTCGCGCATCG
>JAYSVE010000922.1:0-2758 GCA_043718725.1 Methylibium sp. | reverse complement strand
GGCTGGCCACGCTGCGCACGCGCCAGCCGCAGCATGCCGCCGCCGGCTGGACCCGCCGCGATGTCGAGGACATGCTGTTTTGGGGCGTGCTGGGCGTGATCGTCGGCGGCCGCCTGGGTTACGTGTTGTTTTACAAGCCGGGCTACTACGCCGGCGTGCCGCTCGAAGCGCTGATGGTCTGGAAGGGGGGCATGTCCTTCCACGGCGGATTGCTGGGGGTGATCGTGGCGCTGGCGCTCTACGCGCGCCAGCGCGGTCGGCGCTTCTTCGAGGTCATGGACCTGATCGCGCCCTGCGTGCCGCTCGGTCTGGCCTCCGGGCGCGTGGGCAACTTCATCAACGGCGAGTTGTGGGGCCGCGCTGCCGATCCTTCGTTGCCCTGGGCGATGGTCTTCCCGCAATCCAACACCGCCATCGCGCGCCATCCGTCGCAGCTCTATCAGGTGGCGCTCGAAGGCGTGCTGCTGTTCGTGCTGCTGTGGCTGTACGCACGCCGGCCGCGCCGGCTCGGCCAGGTGTCGGGCGCCTTCCTGGTGGGCTATGGCCTGTTGCGCTTCATCGCCGAATACTTCCGCGAGCCCGACGCGTTCCTCGGTCCGTTGGCGCTGGGCCTGAGCATGGGGCAGTGGCTGTGCGTGCCGATGGTGCTGGCGGGCGGGGCGATCTGGCGCTGGGCCGGCCGCCAACCCGCCCCGACTGCGGTGCGCTGAACCATGCGGCAGGTTTTCCTGGACACTGAAACCACCGGGCTGGGCGCCGACACCGGCGACCGCATCATCGAGATCGGCTGCATCGAGATGGTGAACCGCCGCCGGACCGGCAACGACAAGCACTACTACCTGAACCCGGAGCGCCCCAACAGCGAAGGCGCTTTGCAGATCCATGGCCTGACCGACGCGTTTCTGGCCGACAAGCCGCGCTTCGCTCAGATTGCCGACGATCTCCTGGGTTACCTGGAAGGCGCCGAGGTGGTGGCCCACAACGCCGGCTTCGACGTCGGCTTCCTGGATGCCGAACTGCGCCGGCTGGCCAAGCCGGCCTTTCGCGAGCATGTGGCCTGCGTCGTCGACTCGCTCACGATGGCGCGCAACCAGTACCCCGGCAAGTCGAATTCGCTCGACGCGCTTTGCAAGCGGCTCGAAGTCGACAGCAGCACCCGCACGGTGCACGGGGCCCTGCTCGACGCCGGCCTGTTGGCCGAGGTCTACATCCGGATGACGCGCGGACAGGATTCGCTGGTCATCGAAGTGGAGGGCGGCTCGGGCCCCACCGGCGGCGTTGCGTTCATCGATCTCAGCGGCTGGGCGGTGCTGCCGGTGCTCGTGCCCGCGGAGGAAGCTCTCGCGCACCAGGCGCTTTTGGCCGAACTCGACAAGGCCAGCGGCGGTCGGACGCTGTGGCAGCGTCTGGCATAATCGCGCCCGTCTTTGCGCAGCATCCGTCCACGACGATCGCGCGAGGCACCCGCGCAGCACAGCGCACGCGGGCGGTTAACTCAGCGGTAGAGTGCCACCTTCACACGGTGGAAGTCGCAGGTTCGAACCCTGCACCGCCCACCACCCGATGCACGCCGCCCAGGGGTCGCGGTCCTGGCCTGCCAAGGCAGGGCCGGCTCGCACGAATGGCACGCCGTTTGCCAAATGCGTGCGTGGCTGTGACCTGAGGCATTTGCCTGGCGGCGCATGCTCGAATCGAGGAATTTCCGTGAGCCATGACGAGGTGAGGGTGGTGGTTGTCGACGATTGCCACGACGCTGCTGCGGCCATGGCCGGTGCGTTGTCGCTCAACGGCTACTCCTGCCGCATCGCGCACAACGGACTGGACGCGCTCGAACTGGTCGAGGCCTACGCACCCCACTGCGTGATGTTCGACGTCGACATGCCCGGGCTGGACGGCTGTGAGATGTCGATCAAGCTGCGTGAGCGTTATGGCAATGACATCGTGCTGATCGCGGTCACCGGCTGGAGCCACGACGACCGGCGCGTGGCCGAAACCTTCGAGCGGGTCGATCACTACCTGCAAAAGCCGATCGACTCGGACGTGATCCGCTCGCTGCTGCCTCCTGTCGATGATTGAGCCGACCATGCAAGCTTCCCTTCGCGCCACAGAGATGCCGCAACCGGTGCCCGACGGCGTGCCGCCGATGCCGAGCCCGCACCCCGTGCCGCCACCCGTCGAGGTGCCGCCGGAGGTGAACGATCCGGTGTTGCCGGGCGAAATCCAGCCCATCCGGGATCCACTGCCGCCCACGACGGCTTGATCGACGGCGTCTGCGCTGACGCGCGGGCGGGCTGTTGCGGAACGCAACGACGTGAAAATTTGACCGATTGCGTCCCACAATGGGAACTGGTGCATCCAGCCACACAGTTCCCTACATGACCCATGCCCTGATCGTCGACGACGATGTCGACTCGGCACTTTCCCTGAAAGCCCTGATTGCCGCCGAGCAACTTTCGGTGGCTGTGGCGCACACGCTGCGCGATGCGCGGCGCCAGATCGCGCTGCAGCAGCCCGACATCGTCCTGCTCGACCTGCAATTGCCCGACGGCAGCGGCATGGATCTGTTCGCCGACGCCGACCTGCTGGCCAATTCCGAGGTGGTGCTGATCACCGGCCATGCCAGCCTGGAAACCTCGATCGAAGCGCTGCGTCTGGGCGCCGCCGACTACATCGTCAAGCCGATCAAGCCGCGCCAGTTGCAGGGTGTGCTGTCGCGCTTCATGAAGCCGGCGGCGCTGAAGGCCGAGGTGGCCGCGTT
>JAYSVE010000921.1:0-6452 GCA_043718725.1 Methylibium sp. | reverse complement strand
AAGGCGTCCAACTTGGACTTGTCGCCCGTCAGTTCGATGGTGTAGCTTTTCTCGGTCACATCGATGATGCGGCCGCGAAAGATGTCGGCCATGCGCTTCATTTCGTCGCGCTCCTTGCCGACCGCGCGAACCTTGATCAGCATCAACTCACGTTCCGTGAAGGCACCCTCGGTCAGGTCCACCACCTTGACCACTTCGATCAGGCGATTGAGGTGCTTGGTGATCTGCTCGATCACTTCGTCGGAGCCGGTGGTCACGATGGTCATTCGCGAAAGCGACGCATCTTCGGTCGGCGCAACCGTGAGGCTCTCGATGTTGTAGCCGCGTGCCGAAAACAGCCCGACCACTCGCGACAGGGCGCCGGGCTCGTTTTCGAGGAGCAAGGCAATGATGTGTTTCATGTTTGACTGCGCACGTCTTTGGTGCGGGTGGCGGTAACCACCGGACCTCGACCATGCTTCCTGATCGGTTTGAACTCGATTTGCCGAAGTTCCTTTGCGTTTCTCGCGGGCTGTGGATCGGGCGCGGTAACGCCCGACGCGAGTCCTGCTTTCACCGCATCAGAGGTCTTCGGACCCCAAAAGCATCTCCGAAATGCCCTGCCCTGCCTTGACCATCGGCCAGACGTTTTCGGTCGGGTCGGTTCGGATGTCGAGGAACACGGTCCGGTCTTTCAATCGAATGGCCTCACGCAGCGCCGGCTCGACCTCGTTCGGCTTTTCGATCTTGATACCGACGTGACCATAGGCTTCGGCCAGCTTGACGAAATCCGGCAGCGCGTCCATGTAGCTGTGCGAATAGCGGCCTCCATAGTCAATCTGCTGCCACTGCCGCACCATGCCCAGATAGCGGTTGTTCAGGGAAATGATCTTGACCGGCGTGCGGTACTGCAAACAGGTCGACAGCTCCTGGATGCACATCTGGATCGAACCCTCACCGGTCACGCAAAAAACGTCGGCTTCGGGCTTGGCCAGCTTGATGCCCATCGCATACGGAAGGCCGACCCCCATCGTGCCCAGCCCACCCGAATTGATCCAGCGCCGAGGTTGGTCGAAACCGTAGTACTGCGCAGCCCACATCTGGTGTTGGCCGACGTCGGAGGTGATGTAGGCATCGCAGTTGCGCGTCAATTCCCACAATTTCTCGATCACCATCTGCGGCTTGATCACGTCGGCACCGCTCTTGTACGCCAGGCATTTGCGTTCGCGCCAGCCGTTGATCTGGCCCCACCAGGCCGACAACGATGCGGCTTCCGGCAGGGCCTGAGCCTCCTTGATCTGCAGGATCAACTCACGCAGCACATCCTTCACGTCGCCGACGATGGGAATGTCGACTTTGACGCGCTTCGAGATCGAGGACGGATCGATGTCGATGTGGATGATCTTGCGCTCGACAGAGGCAAAATGCTTGGGGTTGCCGATCACTCGATCGTCGAACCTGGCACCCACGGCCAGCAGGACATCGCAATTCTGCATCGTCATGTTGGCTTCATAAGTGCCGTGCATGCCGAGCATGCCGAGAAACTTCGGGTCGCTCGCAGGGTACGCACCCAGACCCATCAACGTGTTCGTGCACGGGAAGCCGAGCAGGTCGATGAGCTCTCGCAACTCCGCCGAGGCGTTGCCCAGAATCACGCCGCCACCGGTGTAGATGTACGGTCGCCTGGCACTGCGCAGCAGTTGCACCGCTTTGCGGATCTGTCCGCTGTGGCCTTTGCGCACCGGGTTGTAGGAGCGCATCTCCACGGTCGCCGGATAGTGGAAGGCGGCGGTCTTCAGCGTGACATCCTTCGGTATGTCGACGACCACCGGACCCGGTCGACCGGTGCGGGCGATGTGGAAGGCCTTCTTGATGGTCATCGCCAGATCACGAACATCCTTCACCAGGAAGTTGTGCTTTACGATGGGGCGCGTGATGCCGACGGTGTCGCACTCCTGGAACGCATCAAGCCCGATGGCCGGCGTCGGCACCTGTCCGGTGATGATGACCATCGGAATCGAGTCCATGTACGCCGTGGCAATGCCGGTCACTGCATTCGTCACCCCGGGGCCGGACGTGACCAGCGCCACACCGACTTCGCCAGTGGCTCGCGCGTAGCCGTCGGCCGCATGGACCGCAGCCTGCTCATGACGCACAAGAACATGCTCGATGACTTCTTGTTTGTAGAGGGCGTCGTAGATGTAGAGCACTGCGCCACCGGGGTAGCCCCAGAGGAACTTGACGCCTTCGGCGTGCAGGCATCTGACAAGAATTTCGGAGCCGTTGATCTCCGCATTGGGAGCGATCGGCTGGGCCGAACCGGAACGCTTCATTTCGGCGGCGGACATATCCATTTTGGGGAAACCTTTGTGAATTTCTCTAACGAAAAACCATTGGTGCACCTTTCCAGGCCCTTGTGAGGTCGGTGTGGTGCCTGAGTCGCCACCCACCAAGCACCCCGAGTCGGGTGCGCCGCGGATGGTCTGGCTGATGTGCAATCGATGATTATGTCATCGGCTCGCCTAGCGACGCCGATGCGAACTTGGGCACGCACCGTCGATGAGATAATTCCCGCCGGACTTTACGGGCTCCGGCCTGAGGCGCCCATCCCTTGGCAACTGACAAAGAACTCTCCGACTTTCTCAAGAGTGTCGAAAAGCGGGCCTTCAAGCGCGCGGTGTATGCCGTGCGTGACGATGACGCGGCGCTCGACATTGTGCAGGACACGATGATCAGACTGTCTGAAAAGTACAACGACCGGCCCCCGGCCGAGTTGCCACTCCTGTTTCAGCGCATTCTTTCAAATGCGACGATGGATTGGTTTCGGCGCAGGAAGGTTCGAAATGGCGTCCTGAAGAACTTTTCCGACTTCGAGGGCCACGGTGAAGACGGGGATTTCGATATTCTGGAAATACTGGAATCGCTGGACGGTTCCGCCGAATCTGAAAGCGCCGCAGATGTGGTGTCTCGAACCCAAACCCTGCTGGCCATCGATTTAGAGGTGGCGTTGCTTCCACAACGTCAACGCGAAGCCTTTCTGTTGCGTTACTGGGAGGAATTTGATGTCGCCGAAACAGCCGCCGCAATGGGGTGCTCGGAGGGAAGCGTCAAGACGCATTGCTCACGCGCTGTGCATGCGCTGGCAAAAGCCCTGAAGACCAAGGGAATCTCACTGTGAACACGCTCAAGAATGGCCTCACTGCCGCTGGATACGATGCGCTGGAATCGCGATTTGCGCTCAGGTTGACCGCGCGCTTGAGCGAGAACGCCTTGACCATCGGGCCTGATATCAACGAACGTCTGCGAATTGGCCGTGAACAAGCGCTGGAACATGCCCGTCAGGTGCGCATTGCCCAGGGTGCCCAATCCAGATCGGCGATCACGGCGGCAGGGGCTTTGATTTTGGGAGGCGGTTGGTGGGTCAAGCTCGGCTCGGCGCTCCCGCTGGTGTTGCTGCTTGCTGGCCTTTTGCTGATCCAGCAGTCGCATCAAGACGAACAAGTTTCCGTGGCTGCGGAAATCGATGTCGCACTGCTGGCCGACAATGTACCGCCCACCGCCTACAGTGACCCGGGATTCGTTGAATACCTCAAGACCCCACGCGACTGAGTGATGGCCGGCGCCTTGCCCCCAGCGTTTTCCCGCAAAGCGCTTGCCCTTGCGGTCGCAGGAATCGCGATGTTCGTGCTTGTCCTGGTTGCGGCGCACCGTGCTGAGGCTCAACCCCGGACGATGGCTGGAAATGACGGCTCGGCTCGGGCTTCCGAACAGGGCGTTCGTTGGCAAGACCTGCAGCCTGGACAACGTGCTGCCCTCAAGCCGCTGGAGCGAGACTGGGCCGGCAGCAATGCCACTCAGAAGCAGAAATGGCTTGAGATCGCCGCCCGCTTTCCCAACTTGCCGGCAGACGAAAAGTCCCGCATTCAGGCACGCATGGCCGAGTGGGCCAGGCTGACCCCGGAACAACGTGGTCAGGCGCGCGTGAATTTCCAGCAGGCCAAACAGGCCGCGCCGCAAGACCGGCAGTCCCAGTGGGATGCCTATCAATCACTGTCGGCCGAAGAAAAGAGCAAGTTGGCGGCCCGGGCGGCGCCGCTGGCAGCTCCCCAGGGCCCTGAGGCCGGCTTCAAATCCGGGCTGGTCGATCGGGGTGACAGGAGAGGTCGTGATACCCAGCAGTCCAAGACCAACATCGTTCCGAACCCGGCGTTTGCCACGCCGCCCAGGGCCGTGGCGCCCACCGTGCAGCAAGCCCAGCCCGGAGCGACGACGACCCTGATCTCCAAACGCCCCGCGCCGCCACCACACCAACAGACCGGGATGGCCAAAATTGCAGCCACCCCGAACTTCGTCGACAAATCGACGCTGCTCCCGCAGCGTGGCCCGCAAGGCGCCGCCACGCGTTCGGCCGGCGCATCCGCCGCCGAGGCTACGCAACGCCGGTGACGCGCATGGGGGGCGAGGTCGGGTCGACGAGTGAGATGGCGCCCAGCCTGAAGCGACGCCTGGCCTGTTTCGTCTATGAAGGCGTGTTGCTGTTTAGCGTTCTGATGATTGCTGGCTACCTGTTCTCCAGCCTGACCCAACAACGCCATGCCATGTTGGGTCGCCACGCCCTGCAGGCCTTCCTTTTTATCGTGCTGGGCATCTACTTCGCCTGGTTCTGGTCGCGCGGTGGTCAAACGGTGGCCATGAAGGCCTGGCACATTCGCCTCGTTGCCAGTAACGGACAACCGGTGTCGCAGGCTCGCGCGATGTGTCGCTATCTGCTGAGTTGGCTTTGGTTTTTGCCCGCATTGGTGGCCTTGTCCCTGTCCGGGTTGAACAGCCTGCCAGCGATGTTCGGCTTGCTTTTCGCCGGAGTCGTGGCTTTTGCTGCGCTGTCGCGCCTGCACCCGGCGCGGCAGTTCTGGCACGACAGCGTCTGCGGCACACGTCTGGTCAACTGCGACCGGCGCCAAGTGGCCTGAGGCCTTCGGCGGGGCACAATCTGTGCCCATGACGAATCCACATAAAGGCCGCACCGGCTTCGACCGGCTGTTTCATGCGACCGGCTACTCCCTGAGCGGATTGAGCCAGGCCTACCGCGGAGAAAGTGCCTTTCGGCAGGAGTCCTGGCTCGGGCTCGTTTTGTTCCCGTTGGCATTCTGGGTCGGCCGCGGTTGGGTCGAAGTGACGCTGTTGATCGGCGCCGTGGTGCAGTTGCTCATCGTCGAATTGCTCAACTCCGCGATCGAAGCGACCGTCGATCGGGTGTCGTTTGAACTCCACCCTCTGTCCAAACGAGCCAAGGACCTGGCGAGCGCCGCGGTGTTGCTTTCGCTGACTCTGTGTGCCGGCGTGTGGCTGGCGGCACTTTGGCAACGCCTGTTCGCCTGACGCTCGCTCAAGTCGCCCGCACCCCGCGGGTCAGACCGCGTCTTCGCCGATCTCACCGGTGCGGATGCGCACGACCTGCTCGATCGCGGTGACGAAGATCTTTCCGTCGCCGATCTTGCCCGTCTTGGCTGCCTTGACGATGGCCTCGATGCAGCGATCCACGTCGCCGTCCTTGACCACCACTTCCACTTTGACCTTGGGCAGGAAGTCGACCACGTACTCGGCACCGCGATACAACTCGGTGTGGCCTTTCTGGCGGCCGAAACCCTTGACTTCGGTGACGGTCAAGCCGGTCACGCCGACCACCGCCAGCGCCTCCCGAACCTCTTCCAGCTTGAAAGGCTTGATGATGGCGGTGATTTGTTTCATGGCCGTTTCCCGGGTTGCTTGGGCGTAGTTTAAGCGCGGAATTTCGACGTGATGGGGTAGCGCCAGTCGCGGCCGAACGCACGGTGGGTGATGCGGATGCCCACCGGCGACTGGCGGCGTTTTTATTCATTGATCTTGATAAGCCGGGTCACGCGTTCAACATCGGCCACCGCATAGCCAGCCCCAACGAGGTCATCCAGGCCCTGGTCCTCTTCCATGTAGCGTTCCAAGATGCCGTCCAGCGCCTCGTAGGGCGGCAGGCTGTCCTGGTCCTTCTGGCCCGGGCGGAGTTCCGCCGAGGGTGGGCGGGCAATGATGCGCTGCGGAATCACCTCCGCACCTTGGGCTTCGACAAATGCCAGCGTCTCCGCCTCGAACATGCGCGCGCGCGGCGACCCGGCCCCAGGGATCGACCGCGAAGGACGCGCCGTCGAACACCACTTCGTCCTGCCCACCGGTTGAGTGCGCGTAGAGCAGCGGCAGGCCGACTGCCAGGGCTCGCGCGGCCATGCGGTCTTCACGTTCGGCGACTTTGCCCAGATGGAACGGCGACGCATTCAACACGCACAACACTTGCACACCTGCCGCCTTGGCGCCCAGCGCCGGTTCGTCGAACCAGGCGTCCTCGCAGATGTTGATGCCGAGCTTCAGGTCCCGCACGTCGAACACGACCGCGCCCTGGCCGACGTCACGGCCCAACACAAATTAGCGCCGCTCGTCGAACA
>JAYSVE010000093.1:0-2326 GCA_043718725.1 Methylibium sp. | reverse complement strand
TTGTGCTCCACCATCAGCACGGTGCGGTTCTGCGCGACCTTGCGGATCAGCTCGACCACGCGGTCGACGTCTTCGTGGCCCATGCCCTGGGTGGGTTCGTCCAGCAGCATCAGCTCGGGGTCCAGCGCCAGCGTGGTGGCGATCTCGAGCGCGCGCTTGCGGCCGTAGGGCATCTCCACCGCCAGCGTGCGGGCGTATTCGCCCAGGTCCACGGCTTCGAGCAGCGCCATCGCGCGGCCGTCGAGCTGGTTCAGGCTCTGCGCCGAACGCCAGAAGTGGAACGAGGTGCCGAGCGGGCGCTGCAAGGCCACGCGCACGTTCTCAAGGGCGGTCATGTGGCCGAAGGTGGCCGAGATCTGGAACGAGCGGATCACGCCGCGCCGGGCGATCTGCGCCGGCTCTTCGTTCGAGATGTCGATGCCGTTGAAGTGGATGGTCCCGTGGGTCGGCTGCAGGAACTTGGTCAGCAGGTTGAAGACGGTCGTCTTGCCGGCGCCGTTGGGCCCGATCAGCGCGTGGATGTTGCCGCGCTTGACGCTCAGGTTCACGTCCTGGACCGCGGCGAAGCCCTTGAATTCCTTGGTCAGACCGGTGGTCTGGAGGATGATGTCGTCGGCCATGGTCGCGCGGCCTCAGTCGATGGCCGAGGCCGAACGCAACTGCTCGCGCAGCACGTACTTCTGGACCTTGCCGGTCGAGGTCTTCGGCAACTCGCCGAAGATCACCCGCTGCGGCACCTTGAAGCGCGCCATCTGGTCGCGGCAGTGCTCGATGATGTCGGCCTCGGTGGTCGTGGCGCCTGCGCGCAGTTCGACGAACGCCGCCGCCACCTCGCCCCATTTTTCGTCGGGCTTGGCGACCACCGCGGCCACCAGCACGGCCGGGTGGCGGTACAGCACTTCCTCGACCTCGACGCTGGAGATGTTCTCGCCGCCCGAGATGATCACGTCCTTGCTGCGGTCCTTGATCTTGACGTAGTGGTCGGCGTGCATCACGGCCAAGTCGCCGGTGTGGAACCAGCCGCCGGCAAAGGCTTCCGCGGTGGCCTGCGCGTTCTTCAAATAGCCCTTCATCAGCAGGTTGCCGCGGAAGAAGATCTCGCCCATCGTCTGGCCATCGGCCGGCACGGGCTGCAGGGTTTGCGGGTCCAGCACGCTGATCGCCTGCTGCAGCGGATAGGCCACGCCCTGGCGTGCGTTCAGGCGCGCGCGTTCGCCGACCGGCAGCCCGACCCAGTCGGCCTGGGTGGCGCACACCGCCGCCGGGCCGTAGGACTCGGTCAGGCCGTAGACGTGCGTGATCGCGATGCCGATGCGCTCGCAGCCTTCGATGATCGCCGCCGGTGGCGCCGACCCGGCGATCAGGCCATGAATGGCGTGGGCGATGCCGTCGCGCTGCACTTGCGGCGCGTTGATCAGCATGCCGTAGACGATGGGCGCGCCGCACAGGTGGGTCACGCGGTGCTCGCGGATCAGGTTGAAGATCAGCGCGGTGTCGACCTTGCGCAGGCAGACGCTGGCACCGGCCTGCAGGGCAAGAGTCCACGGGAAGCACCAGCCGTTGCAATGGAACATCGGCAGGGTCCACAGGTAAACCGAGTGGCGCGGCATCTCCCAGGTGACGACGTTCGAGACCGCGTTCAAATAGGCGCCGCGGTGGTGCGTGACCACGCCCTTCGGGTTGCCGGTGGTGCCCGAGGTGTAATTCAGTGCGATCGCGTTCCACTCGTCGGCCGGCAACTGCCACTCAAAGGCCGGGTCGCCGTGGGCCAGAAAGGTTTCGTAGGAGACGTCGCCGAGCGACTTGCCCGCGGGTGCGTCGTCGTCCTCGACCTCGATCACCAGCGGGCGCAGCTCGCCGACCACGGCCAGGGCCTTCTCGACCGCGCCGGCGAACTCGCGGTCGGTCAGCAGCACCTTGGCCTCGCCGTGCTGAAGCATGAAGGCGATGGACTCGGCGTCCAGCCGGGTGTTGAGCGTGTTGAGCACGGCGCCGGTCATCGGCACCCCGAAATGCGCCTCGAACATCGCCGGCACATTGGGCAGCATCACCGCGACGGTGTCGCCGGTGCCGATGCCGCGTTGCTTGAGCGCGCTGGCCAGCCGGCGGCAACGGGCGTAGGTGTCGCGCCAGGTCTGGCGGCGCGAGCCGTAGATGACGGCCACGCGATCCGGGTACACGCTGGCCGAGCGCTCGATGAAACTCAGCGGCGACAGGGCCACGAAGTTGGCCTCGTTCTTGTCCAGGCCGATCTCAAACGGATTGCTTCGCGTCATCGTGTTTCCTTCGTGCCCCGCTGGCGGCCCCGGCGATGGGGCGGCAACCA
>JAYSVE010000920.1:0-2766 GCA_043718725.1 Methylibium sp. | reverse complement strand
AGATTCACCGCCTGGCGCCCGTAGCCGCGAAAGCCATAGGCGTACATCGCCGACAGCGTGATCGCGAAGGTCACGAGCAGGATAGTCAGCGACGACGGCCGGCCGTGCTGCCAGAAGAAGTCCATGAACTCCGCACCCGCCATGCTGTGCAGCATTTGCGGCGGCAGGTCGCCGAGCAGCGTCGCCGAGTCCATGAAGTTCGCCGCGAAGCCGATCATCAGCACCAGCGGCGTCACCGGCAGCTTGAGCGCGCGGGACAGCGGCAGCGCCACCGGCGCCATCATCGGGATCACGACCACGTTGTCGACGAACGATCGAAATCGTGCCGGCCAGCACCGACAGGATCATCCCGACAGGCGCAGCGCCTGCACCGACAGCCAGCTCGGCACGCCGGTCTTGCCGAAGTCCGCGGCGATGATCCAGACGCTGACCAGGATGGCCATCACGTTCCAGTCGACCAGCCCGAACGCATCGACGTCGCTCACCACCCCGATCCAGACCATCACGACGCCGCCGAGTATCCATCGGCGGCGCGCCCGGTCACGCCGTTCGTGCAATCTTCACGCCCCGAACCGAGGCACAATCCCGTGAATTCGCCGAGCACGGCTTTGCCGACCCGCCCGCACAGGATTGCACGAGTACCCCCGCCGCCCTCGACCCGAACATGATGCTTGAATTCCACAGCGCGACCGACACCGGCCGAGCCCGCAACAACAACGAGGACTCGATCGCGGTCGACGAGGCTTCGGCGCTGATGGTGTTGGCCGACGGCATGGGCGGGTACAACGCCGGTGAAGTGGCCAGCAGCATGGTCACGTCGTTCATCAAGTCCGAACTCGGGCGCTGGTTGATTGAAGCCGCCAACGGCGCGTCCGACACGGATGTGCGCCGCGCCATGGACATCTGTGTGGACAACGCCAACCGGGCGATCTTCAACGCGGCCAACTCCAACCCGCAGTATGCCGGCATGGGCACAACGCTGGTCATGGGGGTGTTCCGCGAGGGGCGCCTGCTGCTGGGACATGTGGGCGACTCGCGCGGCTACCGGCTGCGCGCCGGCCGCCTGACGCAAATCACGCACGACCACTCGTTGCTGCAAGAGCAGATCGACGCCGGCCTCATCACCACCGAACAGGCGGCCTTTTCGTCGAACAAAAACCTCGTCACGCGCGCCGTCGGTGTCGAGGACACCGTGCTGCTGGAAACCCACCTTCACGACGTCTTGCCGGGCGACATCTACCTGCTATGCTCGGACGGTTTGTCGGACATGCTCGATGATGAAAGCATTCTGCAGGTGCTGCTGGGCTGTGATTCCTTGGCAGAAGGCGCTGCCGCACTCGTAGACGCGGCCAATGACGCCGGAGGCAAGGACAATATTTCGGTGGTCCTGGCGCGCACGCGCGGGCAGGCCGGATCGGCCAGGTCGTGGTGGCCGTTCCGGCGTTGAGCCGGAGCGTGTTGTGCGTCACCATCGGCCGGCACTGTTGCGCTTCGTGCCAAACAGAATACAAAGACCGTAGAGGGAAAAAAGCATGGGCAAGTTGGTCGTATCGCTCGATGGTGTCGTGATCAAAGAAGTCCAGATCACCAAAGACAAGACCACGCTGGGCCGGCGTCCCTACAACGACATCGTCATCGACAACCTGGCCGTCAGCGGCGAGCATGCCGTGCTGCAGATGGTCGGGGCCGACGTGTTCATCGAAGACCTGAACAGCACCAACGGCACCTACATCAACGGCAAGGCGATCAAGAAGCAACTGCTGACCCACAACGACACGGTGGAGATCGGCAAGTACAAGATCAAGTTCCTGGTCGAAGACGGCACCGACTACGAAAAAACCATGATCATGAAGCCGGGCACCATGGGGTCCGGCCAGCATGCCCCCGGCTTCGGGACTTCCGGGTTCGGCCCGCTTGGGGGCTCGACGGCGCCCGCGGCCATCAAGGTGCTCAATGGGGCGGCGGCAGGGCGCGAAGTGACCCTCACCAAAGTCGTCACCACGGTGGGCAAACCCGGTGTGCAGGTGGCGTCGATCACCAAGCGGCCGGGCGGCTACGTCCTGGCCCATGTGGAAGGGGCGCTGCGGCCCACGGTCAACGGCAGCCCGGTGGTCAGCGAAACAGTCCACCTGAAGAACGGCGACGTGATCGAACTCGCCGGCACCCAAATGCAATTCGTCCAGGGCTGAGCGGCGCCGCGCATCGGGCCTTGCGCCATGCAGGCGGCTCGACCGGCCGCCGGTATTGAGCGACCCCACCCAGTGCCTGGGGTGCACCCATGAGATGGCAACCCGGCGCCTCACGCGGCGTGCGCTTTGTGCTGCTGTTGGGGGTAGTTCTGCTGGCCCTGGCGCACGCCACCGGCGTCTGGCCCTTGCCCTTTGTCACCCAGATCGACCAGGCGATTGCCGATGTTCGGCTGCGCGCGAACATGCCACGCAGCCTGGACCCGCGTATCGTGATTGTCGACATCGACGAAAGCAGCCTCGCCGCCGTCGGCCGTTGGCCCTGGGGGCGCGACCGCATGGCGGCGCTGACCGACGAACTCTTCAACCGCCAGAAGGCCGCCGTGGTCGGCTTCGACCTGCTGTTTGCCGAACCCGATGCGAGCTCCGGCCTGATGGCGCTGGAGCGGCTCGCGGCGAGCGACTCCTCGCTGAACCCGAAGCTGGCGCCTTTGCGCGAAGCGCTCGACAACGACGCCCGATTCGCCCGCGCGCTGACCGGCCGCGCCGCCGTGCTGGGCTTCTACCTCAGCAGTGACCC
>JAYSVE010000919.1:0-2767 GCA_043718725.1 Methylibium sp. | reverse complement strand
GCAAACGCAGTTCCTGCCGGTGATGATGGCCTCGACGGCAACCCAGGCTGTTGCCGCCGCGATGACCACCCCCATCGAAGTCGAAATACGCCGTGGCGCCGTGACGATGAAGCTGAGCTGGCCAGCCGGTGCGGCGGCGGACTTCGCGGCCTGGACGTAAGCGTCTGGGCGTGGCATCTTGAACCCGCGCTGACTACGCGCAAGCATCGTGTCCACCAAATGCTTGGTGGACACGAGGACACTTATGGATGGCGAAGTTCAAGGCCGACGCCGGCGCACGCACAGCCCGGCGTTTAAGGCGCACGTGCTGCAGGCCTGCAGCCAGCCAGGGGTGTCGATTGCAGCGGTTGCGCTTTCCAATGGCCTCAACGCCAACCTGGTTCGGCGCTGGTTGAACGAGCGGGATGTCTGCGGCGCCACGACAGCGCTGCAGAAGACTCAACTCTGCGCTTCTTCGTCGCCGATAGGCGGGGACAGATTTGTTCCGGTGCAACTGGCGGATCCCCCTGCCGAGGCGGCAACTATCCGAGTGGAGCTGCGGCGTGGGCCCGTTGCCATGAGCGTGAGCTGGCCGTCACAGGAAGCTGCCGCCTGCGGCGCCTGGCTGCGGGAGTGGTTGCGATGATCCGCATCGATGCCGTGTGGCTGGCTGTGGAGCCCGTCGACATGCGAGCGGGCGCCGACCGTTTGCTGGCGCGTGTCGTCCAGGTCTTCGGCGCCTCGCGCGCTCACCACGCCTACCTCTTCAGCAATGCCCGCGCAACTCGCGTCAAGCTGTTGGTTCATGATGGCTTCGGTGTCTGGTGCGCCGCGCGCCGCCTCAATATCGGGGGCTTCGTTTGGCCGCGACACATTGACTCTTCGTCACCGTCTGCGTCACCGTCACTTGCACCGACATTGACGCTGACAAAAGAGCAATTCGACGCGCTGGCACTTGGACTTCCCTGGCAGCGCTTGGAAGATTACAAGCTAATTACTCGAATGTAATTAGCGCCCAATTCAATGGGCAGAGTCAATTGGAATATCTACCCATTTGCTGGTAGACGTTCTAATTACATAATGCTCACATGCTCGATACGCAGTCAATCAAAGCCCAAGACCTCGAAGGTCTGAGCCGGGCCGAATTGAATGCGCTGATTCCGCAGCTGCTGCGCCATGTTGACGAGCAAACACAGCATATTGGTGAGCAGCGCAGGCGGCTTGACTCAGCGGCCCAGGCCATCAAGTGGCGCGACGCGAAGATCGAGAAGATCACCTTCGAGCTGGCGCGGCTCAAATCCTGGAAGTTCGGCGCCAAGTCCGAGCGCATGAGCGCCGAGCAGCGTGAACTCTTCGCCGAGACCCTGGCCGCCGACCAGGCCAGCCTGGAGGCGCAACTCGCGGCGCTGCAGGCCGCGGCGAACCCAACCCCAGCAGCGAGCCAGCCAGAGCCTAAGCGCAAGCCCAAGCGTGAGCCCCTGCCGGAGCATCTGCCACGCGTAGACAACCGCGTCGAGCCTGAGGACACCACGTGTGAGTGCGGCCAGGCGATGCAGCGCGTGGGCGAGGACGTCAGCGAGCGACTCGACATCGTCCCGGCGCAGTTCTTCGTGCAGCGGCAGATCCGGGGTAAGTGGGCCTGCAAGTGCTGCCAGCTTCTGGTTCAGGAGCCGGCCGCCACCCAGGTCTTCGAAGGCGGCCTGCCCACCCCGGGCCTGCAGGCCCACACCGTGATCAGCCGCTTCGTGGACCACTTGCCCTACTACCGGCAAGAGCAAATCAACGCGCGCTCTGGCGTGCACACGCCGCGCTCCACGCTGGCGGGCTGGGCCGGCCAGACCGGGGCGCAGATTACGCCGCTGTTCGAAGCCCACAAGGACTTCGTCCTGGGCTCGCGGGTGCTGCACGGCGACGAGACCACGGTCAAGCTGCTTGACCCCGGTGCGGGCAAGACCAAGACCGCCTACATGTGGGCCTACGCCAGGGGTGTCTTCGACCCTTACCCCGGCGTCGTCTACGACTTCTGCACGGGCAGAGGTGCCCAGTTCCCCTTCCAGTTCCTTACCCGTTGGACCGGCACCCTGGTTCGCGACGGATACGTCGGCTACGAGAAGGCGCTGTTGCTGGACGATCGATTCGACGCCGGATGCATGGCTCACTCGAGACGGAAATTCGATGAGTTGGTCAAGGCCAACGCCAGTGCGGTGGCCGCCCAGGCTATCCAGCGCATCGCCTGGCTGTACCGCATCGAGGCCGACGCCCGGAACTTGGGCACCGAGCAGCGTTTGCTGATGCGCCAGCTCAGGTCCCGACCCCTGTGCGAGGAGTTGCACACGTGGCTGCAACTGGAGCGACGGCGCGTGCCGGACGGCAGCGCCATCGCCAAAGCGATCGACTACAGCCTGAACCGCTGGGCGGCGCTGACGCGCTTCCTCATGGACGGCGACGTGCCGATCGACAATAACCATCTCGAGAACCAGATGCGCCCCTGGGCGCTTGGCCGCAAGAACTGGCTTTTTGTGGGCAGCGAACTCGCCGGTGAACGGGCGGCGATGATCATGAGCCTGTTGCAGTCGGCCAAGCTGAACATGGCCGACCCCTGGTCCTACCTCAAAGACGTGCTCACGCGCTTGCCCACCCAGCTCAACAGCCGCATCGACGAGTTGCTCCCGCACCGCTGGAAGCCGGCGACCTGAAAACCGAGTGCCCCGGCCGCCACCCGGGCGCACGCGGTCGCCGGCAAGTCCGCAGACCGCCCGGACCAGCCAAGTCACCCGTGACCAACGCG
>JAYSVE010000918.1:0-2772 GCA_043718725.1 Methylibium sp. | reverse complement strand
GGCGCTGGCCCTGGTTCGGCGACACCAGGAGGCAGGCGACCTGTGCGCCATCGTCACCGCCACCACGCGGCTGATCGCCGAGCCGTTCGCGCGCCTGTTCGGCATCGATCAACTGCTGGCGACGCAGGCCGCAACGGTGGATGGATCCGCGGGCGCCGCGCTCACCGGCGAGATCGACGCTGAGCCGTGTTACCGCGAGCACAAGGTCACGCATGTGAATCGATGGCTGAGGGCTCGGCCGGCGCGATCAGAGTCGAGCCTGGCCACTCTTGAGCGGTCTTGGTTCTACTCCGATTCGATCAGCGATCTGCCATTGCTCAGCGCCGTTTCGAACCCGGTGGCGGTGCGCCCGGACGAACCGTTGCGTGCCCACGCGTGCCGCAACGGCTGGAGCATTCTCGACCTGGCGTGAAGCAGCGGCGGGCCGTGACTTCCGGCCTCGCGTGGGGTCCGTCTCTATTGCTGCCCGGTGCGCGCGCTTTATGCTGCATCGTGCCCAACAATCAGTCAATTTGTCGGTTGCTGGCGACGACAGGCTATCGCGACTTGTCCGAATTGTTCGAGCAGATTTTTTCGGCCACACCGTGGCCGGCCTTGATGCTGGGCGAGGACGGCACGGTACTCGCCGCGAGCGACGAGTCCGGCGCTGGCCTGACCCTTGACGCAACGACGGCCGACGTCCCCCTGCGCGAACGCGCAAAACACTACCTCAGCCTGCTGCGCGGCAGCGTGCCCTGGCTGACGCCGCAAGAGGCGGACAGCATGCGCACGCTGAGCTCGGGCGCGGTAGCGTACGAGCGCATCCATCTGCGGCGCACGGTTTGGGGGGGCTGCCTGGTGATCGTCGACCAGACCGATCTGCGCCAACTGCAGGTGGCAGACATCCAGACCGCCCGGCTGGCGTCGCTCGGGTTCATGGTGGCCGGCGTGTGCCATGAAGTGACCAACCCGCTGACGGCGTTGCACTCGATCGTGCAGATACTGCGCTCCGAAAAGGAGCCGAGCCCGGCGCTGCTGGCTAAGGGCCTGGACAACATCGCGATCAACGTCAAGCGGATCTTGGACATCTCGCGACGACTGGTGAGGTTCTCGCGGGTCGGCGACGAGCCCCGGTTTCGCTTCGCCATCGACGACGTGATCGAGGAGGCGTCCCACGTGCTGCGTCATGAAGGTCTGCTGCATGACATCGAGCTGCATCATCTGCCGGACCCCAGCGCCATGGTGTTCGGCAACACCGGTCAGGCCCGCGAGATTTTCCTTAACCTGTTCGTGAATGCGGTGCAGGCGATGGCTGGCCGAGGCAGGTTGTGCGTCGCGACCCGCAACGTCGGCGCGATGATCGAAGTGCTGGTCACCGACACCGGCCCGGGCGTGCCCGCTGGGCTCGCAGCTCGGATCTTCGAGCCGTTCTTCACGACCAGGGCAGACCAGCATGGCACCGGGCTCGGTCTGGCGATCTGCACCGAGATTGCGCACGAGCATGGCGGCAGCATCGAGCTACGGCACAGCTCGCCGCAGGGGGCCGCGTTTTGCGTGACGCTGCCCAAGGGGCGAGCATGATGGAGCGCAAGTCCGCCGTCGGCACGCCGCTGCGTCCGGTGGAGCAGATCCTGGTGGTCGACGACGACCGGGGTATCGGCGACTGCGTCGAGATGCTGCTCGAGCGAGCCGGCCACGCCAGCGTGATCACGCGCGGGGGCCGTGAGGGGCTGGCCCAGCTCGAGCGGCGCGAGTTCGACCTGGTGATCACCGACCTGCGCCTGCCCGATGCCAGCGGGCTGGACATTGTCGCGGCGGCGAAGGCGGCGCATCCCGAGACCCCCGTCATTTTGATGACCAGCTTTTCGTCTATCGAGAGTGCCATCGAAGCCTTGCGGCGCGGCGCCAACGACTACATCATCAAGCCTTTCGACAACGACGATTTCCTGTTTTCCGTCGAGCGCGCGCTGGGAGAACGCCGCACGCGAATGGAGAACGCGGCGCTCAAGCGCAGCCTGAAGAAGGCATTCACACAGCACGCCATCATCGGCGAAAGCGATGGCGTCAAACGCCTGCTCGCGATGATCCAGCGCGTTGCGGCGACCGAGGCCAATGTGCTGATCCAGGGCGAGAGCGGCACTGGCAAGGAGCTGGTGGCACAGGCCATCCATTTCGGCGGCAGCCGAGCGCACCACCCCTTCGTTGCGGTCAATTGCGGCGCGATCCCGGCCGATCTCATCGAATCGGAATTGTTCGGACACGAGAAGGGCGCCTACACCGGTGCGACCACTGCGAGAGAAGGACTGATCCGCGAGGCCAGTGGCGGAACTCTGTTTCTCGACGAGATCTCGGAGATGCCGCTCAATGTGCAGGTGAAGCTGCTGCGGGTGCTGCAGGAACGGCAGGTGCGACCGCTGGGATCGAACCAGAGCTACCTCACGGACACGCGCTTCGTAGCGGCGAGCAACCGCAACCTCAAAGACGGCGCGGCAAGCGGCAGTTTTCGGGCCGACCTGTACTACCGCTTGAATGTCATCACGATCCATGTGCCGCCACTGCGCGAGCGCGGCGCCGATATCGAGCTGTTGGCCCGGCATTTCATGCGGCAGTTTTGCCTGAAGTTCAGCAGCCCCAGCACCCGTATGCACAAGGAGTTTGTGGCGTTTCTGTACCGCCACCCCTGGCCGGGGAATGTGCGGGAGTTGCAGAACGTCATTGAGCGGGCCGTGATCTTGGCGGACTCGGACGTGCTGACCCTCAGCGACCTCGAGGAACTGATCGCGGCGCCAGCCA
>JAYSVE010000917.1:0-6486 GCA_043718725.1 Methylibium sp. | reverse complement strand
GGGAGATGGTCCATCAACTCATCCGCGCGCTGGAGTCGGGCGGCGAAGGCGCGGCCGCAGTGCTCGTCGCCAAGCTCGGCGCCAAAGCCGAGATCGCGCGCGAACTCTGCTACCGGCTCTACACGCTGTGCGAGCGCAAGAAGCGCGCGGCCGAGGCGCTGTCGTACAACGGCCTGGTGCAAAGCTGGCCCGAGATCATGCGGCTGGCCAACGCGGGCGGGCCAACTGCTGCGGATGGCCCGGTGCAGGCTGTACTGCTGTAGCGCGGCGCCGTGATCTCCATCGGCGACCAGCTCGACGCCAAATACCTGGTGACGGGGCGCCTGGGAAGCGCCGGCTTTGGCGAAGTGTTCCTGGCGGAAGACGAGGCCATTGCGGGGCGCTACGTGGCGCTGAAGGCGCTCTTCGGTCCCCCGGCTGCTGCCGAGGACAACCTGATCTGGGAGATGCTGGCGCTGTCGCAGTTCAACCACCCCGGCGTGGTGGCCTTTCACCATCACTTCAGCCATCAGAGCCAGCGCGTGCTGGTGATGGAATACTGCGCCGGCGGCAGCCTGGCCGACCGGCTGGATGCCACCGGCGCGATGGGCGAGAACGAGGTGTTTCGCTGGGCCGCGGTGTTGTGCGACACGCTGGCCGCCGTGCATGGCAAGGGCATCGTGCACCACGACATCAAGCCGGCGAATGTGCTGCTGTCGCGCGACGGCGCCATCAAGCTCGGCGACTTCGGCGTGGCCAACCGAAATGCCGGCACGCGCATGTACCTGGCGCCCGAGATGCTGGAAGGGCTGGCACCGTCGAAGACCGACCCCCGCGTCGATGTCTATGCGCTGGGCCTGACGCTGGTGGAGATGTTGACCGGCGAGCACCCGTTCGAGTTGCTGTCGCCCGAAGAAGCGCTGGCGGCCAGGATGTCGCATCAGACCGTGCCCGCCAGCCTGCCCAGGTGGGTGCAAGAGGTCTTGCTGCGCGCCACCCACCCGACGCCCGAGTTGCGCTTTCAGAGCATGGCGGAGTTTGGCGAGGCCATCGCCAGCCAGCGCGTGCCCTTCGTGCTGAACGGCAAGCACATCAAGGCGCACGCGCTGGCCGAGAAGTCAGAACGGCATCTGGCGCGAAAGCAATGGAAGCTGGCTGAAAAGCTCGCCAATCAGGCGCTGCTGCTCAGCCCCGATTGCACCGCCGCGCTCTTGGCCGCCGGGCGCTGCCAGTTGCTGATCCGCCGCACCCAAAGCGCCAGGCAGTTCTTCAGCCGCGCGCTGGATGTCAACCCGCGCATCCATGTGCAGAAGGAGCTGGGCTGGTTGCAGTTGGAGGAAGGGCACCTGCCCATCGCGATATCGCTGCTCAGCGACCACCTGGACCGCCACGGCGCCGACTTCGAGGCCTGCAACCTGCTGCTGAAGTGCTTCTATCTCAGTGCGCGGTATGACGTGGCCGAAGGCCTGGCGCAGCAGGTGATGGCGCATCGGCCGGCCAACCCGTGCTTCGAGAACAACCGGTTCATCTGCCGCCTGCTGGCGGGCGGGTGCTCTGCTGCGGATCTGGAAGAGGCTTCGGCCGCCGCCCGTGCCAACCCCTTTCTGGCGCACAACCTGGCCGTGGCCACCGAAACGCCGCGAAGCTGGTCCGACAAGGGTAGGCCAGCGCTGCTGGACAAGCTGGTGTTTCAGGAGTTCCGCTTCGACGTGGCCGGCAAGGCCAACCCGATGTCGATTCGCAAGCCGGACGGCACCAAGACGGAAACTTCGGCGCCGCTGGTATCCATCGGGTCATGGGCCAAGAACGACATCGAGTTGGACGACGCTTCGGTGAGCCGGCGCCATGCGCTCATCGCGAACTTTCCGAACGATGTCTGGTTATACGATCTGGGCAGCGCGCGCGGCACCCGGCTCGACGGTGACGTGGTGACAGGCCGGGCCTTTCTGGACGGCGTGCACAGCGTCACGGTGGGGCGCGTCGAAGTTGAAGTTGGCTCGCGTGCCGACCTGCTGGTTTGAGCCGGGCTGCAAGGGACAAGGAGAAAGCGATGGGGCTGCTTGACGTTTCAGAAGAGGAGTTGGCGCCGATCTGCCGGCGCCACCGCATTCGCAAGTTGTCGCTGTTCGGGTCGCGCCTGAAAGGCACCGCGCGGCCGGACAGCGATGTTGACCTGCTGGTGGAGTTTGAGCCGAATGCTGTGCCAGGTCTGCTCGGCATCGCGGCGATGGAGCTGGAGCTGAGCGCCTTGCTGGGCGGGCACAAAGTTGATTTGCGCACCGCGCAAGACCTTTCCCGCTACTTTCGCGACGAGGTGGTGCGCACAGCCGAGGTTCAATATGAGCGCTGAGGATCTGGTGCGACTCCGGCACATGGTGGAAGCAGCGCAGAGCGCGATTGACTTCATGTCCGGCCGCGATCGCGCCGATCTGGATGAGGACCGGATGCTGCTTTTCGCCGTCACGCGGGCCATTGAAATCGTCGGTGAAGCCGCCAGCAAGATGTCGGATGAGACGCGTTCCGCACATGATGGGATTCCCTGGAAATCCATCGTCGGCATGCGCAACCGCTTGGTTCACGCGTACTTCGATATCAACGTTGATGTCGTCTGGCAAACGGTCACGGTGGAGATTCCGCAGCTCTTGCCTGAACTGCTGATGCTCGCCACTGCGGAGCGAAGCAAGTAATGGCCATCACCAACCAAGAGCGCGTAGGCAAAGCGCTGGAGCTGTTTCGCACTGGGCTGGCGCCCTTTGTGGAGCGCGAGTTCGCAAACGCCCACAAGGACAAGGCGCTGGCCGAAGCGCGACGGCTGCTGCCGGCCGAGGACCGCATCAACGGCACGCGAGCGATCGCGCAGTGGGACGCCGCGGTCTTGCTCAAGGTGATGTGGGACGCCTGGAACGATGTCTTCGGCCGCACGCTGGGCAGGGCCGAGCGATCGCTGGTGCAAGAGCTGCGTGACGTGCGCAACCGCTGGGCGCACCAGGACCCGTTCACCGGCGACGACGCCTATCGCGCGCTCGACTCGGTGCACCGCCTTTTGCTGGCCATTTCTTCAGCGCAGGCGGAAGAAGTGGAGAAGATGAAGATGGAGTTGCTGCGCGTGCGCTTCGACGAGCAGGCGCGCAGCGAGAAACGCAAGACCGCCAGCACGGCGATCGAGAGCACGGTGGTCGGCAGCCTCAAGCCCTGGCGCGAGGTGGTGACGCCACACAAGGACGTGGCGAGTGGCCGCTATCAGCAGGCCGAGTTTGCCGCCGACCTGTGGCAGGTGCACCTGGGCCAAGGCAGCGACGAATACAAGAACCCGGTCGAGTTCTTTCGCCGCACCTACCTGACGGAAAGCTTGAAGGGCATGCTGGTCGGCGCGGTGCGGCGCCTGGCCGGCAAGGGCGGCGACCCGGTCGTGCAGTTGCAGACCAACTTCGGCGGCGGCAAGACGCACTCGATGCTGGCGCTGTACCACCTGTTCTCGGGCGTGGCGCCGACCGAACTGGCCGGTATCGACGCCGTGATGAAAGAGGCCGAGGCCACCAAGCTGACGAGCGCGCGACGCGTGGTGCTGGTGGGCAACAAGATCTCGCCGGGCAACCCATCGACCAAGGCGGATGGCACGGTGGTGCGCACGCTGTGGGGCGAGCTAGCGTGGCAACTGGGCGGCAGACAAGCCTTCGCCCGCATCCAGGCCGACGACGAGAAGGCCACCAGCCCGGGCGACGTGCTGCGCGAGCTGTTCATCGAATACGGTCCGTGCCTGATCCTGATCGACGAATGGGTGGCCTACGCGCGCCAGTTGCACGACCAGAGCGACTTGCCGGCGGGCGGCTTCGAGACCCAGTTCACCTTCGCCCAAGTGCTGACCGAATCGGCCAAGCTGGCGAACAACTGCCTGCTGGTCATCAGCCTGCCAGCGTCGGACACCACCGGGTCACCCCATACGCAATCGGATGACGTGGAGGTGGGCGGCACGCGCGGGCGTGAGGCGCTCGACCGGCTGCGCAACGTGGTGGGTCGGGTCGAATCGTCATGGCGGCCGGCCAGCGCCGAAGAGGGCTTCGAGATCGTGCGGCGGCGGCTGTTCGAGCCCTTGTCCGACCCGGCACAGTTCAAGGACCGCGACGTGGTGGCGCGGGCCTTCGCCGACTTCTACCGCACACAGAAGACGGAGTTTCCGCCGGAGTGCGGCGACAGCGACTACGAGAAGCGATTGAAGGCCGCCTACCCGATCCACCCCGAGATCTTCGACCGGCTGTACACGGACTGGTCCACGTTGGTGAAGTTTCAGCGCACACGCGGCGTGCTGCGGCTGATGGCAGCGGTGATCCACAGCCTGTGGGAGAAGGGCGACCGCAGCCCGCTCATCCTGCCAGCGAACATCGCGCTGGACGACCCGCGCGTGCAGTCTGAGTTGACGCGCTACCTGTCGGACAACTGGGTGCCGGTGATCGAGAAGGACGTGGACGGGCCGAGTTCGCTGCCGTTGCGCCTGGATAGCGAACTGCCGAATCTCGGCAAGTTCTCGGCCTGCCGCCGCGTGGCGCGCGCGATCTATTTGGGGTCGGCGCCGCTGACACAGGCGGCGCACCGTGGGCTCGAAGACCGGCGCGTGAAGCTCGGCTGCGTGATGCCGGGGGAGTCGCCGGCCGTGTTCGGCGATGCGCTGCGGCGGCTGGCAGGGGCGGCCACGTATCTCTATCAGGATGGACCACGCTACTGGTACTCCACGCAACCCACCGTCACCAAGCTGGCGGAGGATCGCGCAGAGCAGTTGAGGCGTGATCGCGACAAGGTGGTGCATGAACTGCACAGGCGCGTCGGCGACGACCTGAAGGAGAAGAAGGGCGACTTCGGCCGCATCCACCCCATGCCCCAGTCGAGCCAGGATGTGCTGGACGACCTGGACGCGCGGCTGGTGGTCCTGTCGGTCGATCAGCCTTACAGCAAGGACCCGGGCAACGCGGCCGAAGCAGCGGCCAAGGCGATGCTGGAGTCACGCGGCAACACACCGCGGCTGTATCGCAATGCGCTCGTCTTCCTGGCTGCGGACAAGATTCGCCTGCAGGACCTGGATGAGGCGGCGCGCAAGTATCTGGCGTGGGCCTCGATCATCGATGAACAGAAGACGCTGAATCTCGATCCGCAGCAGGTGAAGCAGGCCGAGACGCAATTGAAGGCGGCCGATGGGGCGGTAACGGCCCGCGTACCGGAAACCTATCAATGGCTGCTGGTGCCTGTGCAGGCGACGCCACAGTCGGCCATCGAGTGGCAGGCCATGCGCCTCTCAGGACAGGATGCCCTGGCTGTGCGGGCGAGCAAGAAGCTGCGAGGCGACGAACTCCTGCTCACTGGCTTTGCGCCGTCGCGCCTGCGAATGGAACTGGACCGGGTGCCACTCTGGCGTGGCGGTTCTCATGTGGCCATCAGTCAGTTGGCAGAGGACTTCGGTCGCTATCTGTATTTGCCACGCCTGGCGAACTCGTCGGTGCTGGTCAGCTCGATCCGGGACGGTCTGTCGCTGATGACCTGGGAGCAGGACAGCTTCGCATTTGCCGACAGCCGCGATGATGTTGCGGGGCGCTATCGTGGGCTGCGAACGGACCAGATGGTGTCGATTGCCGACGCACATTCGTCGGGCCTGCTTGTGAAGCCCAGCGTCGCCCGGGCGCAGAGCGAGGCCGATGCGGCCGCTTCAGCGGCGGTGAGTGGTTCGGGAGTTGTAGTTGGCGGCGCGATCACTGGCGGGGTGGGAAGGACAGAGCCGGGGCTGGGTCAAGCGCCTGTTGGCATGCCAGCCGTGCAGCCAGCAGCCGCGAAGCCGAAGCGATTTCATGGCACGGCCACGCTCGACAGTGCCCGTGTCGGCCGCGACGCGAGCCGCATTGCCGATGAGGTGATCGCGCACCTTGCGGGCCTCGTCGGCGCCGAAGTCACTGTCACGATCGAGATCGAAGCCGCCATCCCTGGGGGCGCACCAGAGAACGTCGTACGCACTGTCACGGAGAACAGCCGAACCCTGAAATTCACGAGCCAGGGGTTCGAGGTGGAGTAGCCAGTCGCCTGCTCGCTCTATCCACGTTGCGGCTGACTGCGGCGCCGCGCGCTGATGTGATCAGGACAAGACCCGCAACACCCCAGCCGGGTCGCGGTCGATCAGGTTCAGCAGCACCAGCGCCGGGCCTTGGGGGTTGCGGTCACCCCGCTCCCAGTGCCGCAGCGTCGCCACCGACACGCCGAAGCGCGCCGCGAATTGCGCCTGTGTGAAGCCCAGGCGGCCGCGCACGGCGGCCACGTCCACGGGCGCGGGGCGCCACACCTTCACGCCGGCCTGCGTGCCCTTGGCGTGGCCGATGGCCTCGGTCAGGCCTTGCTTGATGCTCTCGAATGCCTTGCCCATCACGTCACCTTTCAAGCCAGATTTGCACAAGTACGTCCACCAGGCCGGCCAGCGCGTTGCGCTC
The DNA here is from genome assembly GCA_043718725.1 of Methylibium sp. GTDB lineage: Bacteria > Pseudomonadota > Gammaproteobacteria > Burkholderiales > Burkholderiaceae_C > LGRD01. The sequence goes on along the minus strand of JAYSVE010000917.1, from coordinate 46 downwards.
GGCCTTGCTCAGGTTCGCCCGCTCGTTCTTGGCAAACATCGTCAAC
>JAYSVE010000916.1:0-2775 GCA_043718725.1 Methylibium sp. | reverse complement strand
CGGCAGCGTCGGCGGTCGCCGCACGACGGCGCCTGGGTTTGGGCGCAGGCGCCGCGTCCTGCGCAGCCGCTTCGACCGCGGCAATCACATCCCCAGGCTCCGCGACGACAGTGTCGACGCCGACCTTGGGGGTTCGCGGTCGACGCGCCGGCTTGGCCAACACCTTGGGGGCTTCGAGGGCGTCGCCCTCGGCATCGGGCAACAAAGGGGATTCGGGTTTGACGTTCATGCGTTCGGTTCCATGGGCGCGGCATCGACCGCGGTCTCTTGGGGAGTGTCCCCAGAAGGGGGTGTGCTCCGGGAGTCTGCGCTCGCGAGCAAGGCTTCATTCGGCGCTTGGACACTGGATGCCTCGTCCGTGGAAGACACATCGTCCAGCGCCAGGGTGGCTTGAGCGTCGAGCAGTGAGGCCTGTTCCGGCAACTGCTCGGAAAGCATCGTGGCCGCGCCATCGGCGCCTTGAAGCAAGGGCAACTGTTCCAGGCTGGCCAGGCCGAGATCATCCAGAAACTGCCGCGTTGTGGCCCACAACGCGGGACGCCCGGGCGCCTCGCGGTAACCGATGGCTTCGACCCAGCCGCGATCCTCCAGCTGCTTCACGATCTGGCTGGCCACCGTGACCCCGCGTATGTCTTCAATGTCACCTCGGGTCACGGGTTGCCGGTACGCAATGATCGCCAGGGTCTCCATCACGGCGCGGGAATATTTGGTCGGCTTTTCCGGGTTCAGGCGGTCGAGGTACTCACGCATCTCGGGCCGGCTTTGAAAGCGCCAGCCGCCGGCCAACGTGACCAATTCAACCCCGCGGCTGCCCCAGTCGCGCCTCAGGTCGTCGAGCAGTGTGCGAAGCGTGTCGACCCCGAGTTCATCCGCAAACAAGGTTCGCATGTCCCGCAGCGGCATGGGCTGGTCCGCGCAAATGAGCGCCGTCTCGAGGACGCGTTTTGCATCCTGGGTGTTCATGGACTTTGGTTCACATTCTCGACCGGGACCGTCCGGAGAATAGTTCTGGGGCAGGAAATCGTGTCTTCAGATTGGGCCAGCAGCCGCTCCACGCGTGGAGATCTCGCTTCGGCGCTGGTGGGCTGGCAACGCTTCTCGCGTCCAACCCTGTCGTCGCACCCAGTGGTGCGCGACGCCTCTCGATGGAGCGAAGTTTCTGCCGGGCGCATTCATCGGTGCAACCTGGGGCGGTTCTCGCCAACGAGGATTCGCGCGCATTGTACCCAACCCGCAGGCGGCGGGCCGCTTACATTCATGCCGGCGCAGTCAGCCCGCGCCAGGCCGCCATGAAGTCGCCCGGCGCTTCGGCAACGAATGCCAAGGGTTGTCCGCTCGCGGGATGGGCGAATGCCAGCCGCGTCGCATGCAAGGCCTGCCTGGACATTCCGAGCGCCGGCCACCCGCCGTACACCGCGTCGGCAACCAGCGGATGCCCGCGCGCGGCGAGGTGGACGCGGATCTGGTGCGTGCGGCCGGTGTGCAAGGTGCACCGCAGCGCGCTGAATGCGCCAGCCTCGCCGAGGCGCTCGACATTGGTTCGGGACGCTCGCCCGGAGCTGACGACAGCCATGCGGACCCTCGATTGCGGGTCGCGCCCGATCGGCGCCTCGATGCTGAACCTGGCCGGCTCAACCCGTCCGTGCACCATGGCCAGGTACTGCCGATGGACTTCGCGCTGCGCAATGGCGCGCGACAAAGCGGTGACGGCGGGCAATGTCTTGCCGACCACCATGAGCCCCGAGGTGTCCTTGTCAAGACGGTGCACGATCCCGGCGCGTGGCAGGCTTGCCGCACCGCGGTGGTGGGCCAGCAACGCGTTGAGCAACGTCCCCGACCAATTCCCCGCCGCCGGGTGAACCACCATGCCAGCCCGTTTGTTGACGACCAGAACCTCAGCGTCTTCGTGCACGATGTCCAGCGGCAGGGCTTCCGGTCGGAAGGCGCGACTTTCGGCGGTTGGAACCAGCTCGACCTCAATTCGCTGGCCGGCCCGCACCTTGCGCGCTGCGGTCACTTGCGCAACGCCATCGACCCGGACATGCCCCTGCGTGATCAACGCCTGCAAGTGGCTGCGCGAGAATTCCTCGGCCATCGCCACCACGGCCTTGTCCAGCCGCTGCCCGTGAAGCTCAGGCGGAACCCATGACGCCCGGCATTCGGGCGGTTCGTTCCAGGGCGCGTCCACCGCTTCAGCATCGGCGAGATCGAGGTCGGGGTCTTCGGTCATTGGCAAGGCCTCAACCCTATAATCGCGACTCATTTTTTGACAGGAAGGTGTTGCCGTGGCAGCGCCCTTGATTGCATGAATTTGATTCGGGTGTTGCGCGGCCGGTGGGTCACAGTGTCGTCGATGCTCACGGCCCTGGCATTGATGGGCGGCTGCAGTTCGGCCCCGAAGGACGAGACTGCCGCGTGGACGCCAGAGAAACTGTATGCAGAGGCGCGCGACGAAGCGTCGGCCGGCAACAACGAGCGGGCGATCAAACTCTTCGAGCGCCTTGAAGGCCGCGCCGCGGGCACCATTGTCGCGCAGCAAGCCCAGCTCGAACGCGCCCATGCCCTGTACAAGACCAACGAAAAGGCGCAGGCGTTGGCGGTTCTTGAACGGTTCATCAAGCTCCACTCCACCAGCCCGGCCCTGGACTACGCCATCTACCTGCAAGGGCTGGTCAATTTCAATGACAACCTGGGCATCTTCGGCAACCTGTCGCAGCAAAACCTCTCTGAACGCGACCAGCAGGCCTCACGCGATTCCTACCAATCGTTCAAGCA
>JAYSVE010000915.1:0-6491 GCA_043718725.1 Methylibium sp. | reverse complement strand
CGAACAGCACGACCGGCACCTTGCAGTTGACGAGGTGGGCGGCGATCTGCGCGCCCATCACACCGGCGCCGAGCACGGCGACCTTGCGAACAGTGAAGCGATTCATGAGGCGGTCTCTGGGTTGGTTGTGTGCGGGCTCATTCAACCCGGATCCAGGTCTGGTTGCGGAAGAATGGGCCGATGAAGCCGCGCACTTCGAGCGCCTTGCCGCCGTCCAGCGGCTTGAGCCTCACCTTGTAGACCTTGCCATTCTTCGGGTCGAGGATGTCGCCGCCGTCCCAGACCTCCTTGTTGTCGGCGTTTTGCTTGACGTTGCGCACCAGGGTCATGCCCATGATGGGCTTGTCCTTGCGCTCGTCGGCGCATTTGTCGCACACCGAGTCGGCCTGGGTGTCGGGGTCGAGGAACTTCTCGAGTTTGCCGGTCAGCACGCCGGCGTTGTCGGAGATGCGGATCAGCGACTTTTCCTTCCTGGTCTCGTCGTCGATGGTCTTCCAGACACCCGCCGGGGTGCTCTGGGCCTGGGAGACGCCGGCCAACAGCAGCAAGCACAGGCCGATTGACGCGCTTCGTGCGTTCAGGTTCATGGGAGGGTCCTCCATCGTGGTCGGGGCAAACAACAGGCTTGTATCAGAACTGCGCCTCGTCCAGGCTCATCAACGGCGCGGCGCCGGCGCGCGCGGTGCGGATCAGCGAAGCGGTTTCGGGCAACAGCTTGGCAAAGTAGAAGCGCGCGGTGCTCAGCTTGGCCTTGTAGAACGGGTCATTGGCGCTCGCCGGGTCGGCCAGACGCTCCAGCGCCACCTTGGCCATGCGGGCCCAAAAGTAGGCAAACACCAGGTGGCCGCAAATACGCAGGTAGTCGACCGCGGCGGCGCCCACCTCGTCGGCGTTGCCCATCGCCTTCATGCCGAGTTCGGTGGTCAGCTTGGTGAGCTTGTCGCCCAGCTCGGCGAGCGGGTTGACGAACTCCTGCATGGCTTCGTCGGTTCCTTCTTCTTCGATGAAGTCCGACACCAGCTTGCCGAACTTCTTCAGCTTGGCGCCGTTGTCGCCCAACACCTTGCGCCCCAGCAGGTCCAGCGACTGGATGGTGTTGGTGCCTTCGTAGATCATGTTGATGCGCGCATCGCGCACGAACTGCTCCATGCCCGATTCGCGGATGTAGCCGTGGCCGCCGAACACCTGCAGGCAGTGCGAGGTGGCGATCCAGGCGTTGTCGGTAAAGAAGGCCTTGATGATCGGGGTGACCAGGGCCACCAGGTCGGCGCACTCCTTGCGAACCTCGGCGTCGTCACTGGCGATCTCGCGGTCGAGCTGCAGCGTGGTCCACAGGGCCAGCGCCCGCCCGCCTTCGGCATAGGCGCGCGCGGTCAGCAGCATCTTGCGCACGTCGGGGTGGTTGATGATCGGGTCGGCGGGTTTGTCCAACGCCTTGGGGCCCGAGAGCGAACGCATCTGGACGCGGTCCTTGGCATACGCGGCGGCGTTCTGGTAGGCCACTTCGGTCAGCCCCAGGCCCTGCATGCCCACGCCCAGGCGCGCCGCGTTCATCATTACGAACATCGCTGCCAGGCCTTTGTGGGGCTGGCCCACCAGGGTGCCGACGGCGCCGTCGAGGTTGAGTTGCGCGGTGGCGTTGCCGTGGATGCCCATCTTGTGCTCCAGGCCACCGCAGTAGATGGGGTTGCGCGCGCCCACGCGACCGTCGGCGTCGACCAGAAACTTCGGCACGATGAACAGCGAAATTCCCTTGGAGCCGGCCGGCGCGTCGGGCAGGCGGGCCAGCACCAGGTGAACGATGTTTTCGACCAGGTCGTGCTCGCCGGCGGAGATGAAGATCTTGTTGCCGGTGAGGCGGTAGCTGCCATCGGCCGAACCGTCGATGATGGGTTCGGCCTTGGTGCGCAGCAGGCCCAGGTCGGTCCCGCAGTGGGCTTCGGTCAGGCACATCGTGCCGGTCCACTGGCCGCTGAGGAGCTTGGGCAGGTAGGTCGTCTTCTGTGCGTCGGAGCCGTGCGCCTGCAGCGCGGCATAGGCGCCGTGCGACAGCCCGGGGTACATGGTCCAGGCCTGGTTGGCCGAATTCATCATCTCGTACAGGCACTGGTCGACCACATGCGGCAGGCCCTGGCCGCCGAAGGCCGGGTCGCAACTCAGCGCCGGCCAACCCCCTTCGACGTACTGCCGGTAGGCCTGTTTGAAACCCCGGGGTGCCTTGACTTCGTGGGTGGCCAGGTCCAGCGTGCAGCCCTCGGCGTCACCGCTCTGGTTCAACGGCGCAAGAACCTGCGAGGCGAATTTGCCGCCTTCTTCGAGCACCGCGTCGATGGTCGCGGCATCGATGTCCGCGTGGCGCGGCAACTGCTTGAGCTCGTCGACGACGTTCAGCAGTTCATGCAACACGAACTGCATGTCGCGCAACGGTGGCGTGTACTGGGGCATGTTGTGAACCTCCTGGAGACAATGGGGTTGGAGCTGAAACGGGGGACGGCGTGAGCCCGTCAGGCGCCGGGCGCGGGCTTGCGTTTTCGCGCGGGCTGCTTGGGGCTGGTGTGGTCCGCGGGCAGGCAGTGGCCCAGCAGCCGCGCAAAAGCGGTCCGGGCGTGCGTCATGGCCCCGGCGCTGCGCAGGAACCGGGCGTCGTGGTGCAGCGCCAGAATCAACCCGTGGACTTCGAACAGCACCTGCTGCGGATCGGTGTCGGCACGCAGGTGACCTTGCTCGATGGCCAGGCGGATCGCGCGCTCCAGCGTCTCGTGCCAGGTCAGCACCATCGCCACCAGCGCGTCGCGCACCGGGCCGGGCCGGTCGTCGAACTCGACGGCGCCGCTGATGTAGATGCAGCCCGAGTCGATCTCGACCGACACCCGGCGCACCCAGCCGTCGAACATGGCCCGCAGCCGCGGCAGCCCGCGCGCTTCAAGCAAGGCCGGGTAGAAGACGTCTTCGGCGAACCGGGCGTGGTATTCGCGCAGCACGCAAATCTGGAGTTCTTCGCGCGAGCCGAAATGGGCGAAGACACCCGACTTGCTCATCCGGGTCACCTCGGCCAGCGCGCCGATGGACAGGCCTTCCAGTCCCATTTGCGAGGCCAGCCGCAGGGCCGCTTCCAGAATCGCGGCGCGGGTCTGCTGGCCCTTTTGCAGCACCCGCGACGGGGGCGCGGCGTCAAGCGGGTTGGTTACGAGGGTCAAGTTGTTCACGGTGGATCCGGTGAAATCGAACGATCGTTCTATTTTGCACACAACCGTGGCCCCGGGGCGACGCCAGGGTTGATTTGCCGGCCACTTTTTTAGGCTGGCGCCTCTACGAAATCACACCGGCGCGCCGGCTCGGCGGGTGCCCGGGCAAGACCGGGCCGTACCATTCGGCGCTGTTCAAACCTGAAGCCATCGGAGCCAAGGCCATGAGAATCGCGGTGGTGGGTGTGGGCGCGGTGGGCGGGCTGATCGCGGCGCGCCTGGCGCTGGCCGGACACGAGGTCTGCGCGCTCGCCCGCGGCCCCACCTTGGCGGCGCTGCGCGAACGTGGCCTGTGCCTGCAGATGGCCGGGCAGACGAGCGTCGTGCCGCTGCGCGCCAGCGACAGCGCCCAGGCGCTGGGCGAACAGGCGCTGGTCGTGATTGCCGTCAAGGCCACGGCCCTGGCCGCGGTGGCGCCGACCCTGCAGCCGTTGCTGGGCCTGCGCACGGTGGTGCTGCCGGCCATGAACGGCGTGCCCTGGTGGTTTCTGCAAACCCCGCCCTCAGCGCAGCGGCTCAGCCCCGCCGAGCAGCGCATCCAAAGCATCGACCCCGACGGCGCCATTGGCGCCAGCTTGCCGCTCGCGCAGGTGCTGGGTTGTGTGGTGCACCTCACCTGCTCCAGCCCCGAACCGGGGGTGGTGCGGCATGGCTTCGGCGACCGGCTGATCCTCGGCGAACCCGCGGGCGGCCTGTCGCCGCGTGTCGAAGCCTGTCGCACGGCACTGGCCGAGGCCGGCTTCCAGGCCGAGCCCAGCGCCGACATCCGCCGCGACCTCTGGTACAAACTTTGGGGCAACATGACGATGAACCCCTTGTCGGCCTTGACCGGGGCCACCACGGCCGGCCTGCTCGACGACCCGCTGGTGCGCGAGTTCATGCTGCGCACCATGGCCGAGGCGGCCGAGGTCGGCGCGCGCTGCGGCTGCCCGATCGCCCAGTCCGGCGAAGAGCGCATGGCGCTGACGCGCCAACTGGGCGCCTTCAAGACCTCGATGCTGCAAGACGCCCTGGCCGGCCGCGCGCTCGAGCTCGACGCATTGGTCGGCGCGGTGTTCGAGATCGGCCAGCGCTTTGGCGTGGCCATGCCCAACATCGGCGCGCTGCTGGGGCTGACCCGGCTGATGGCGCGCGAGCGTGGTTTGTATGCGGATTGAGCCTCTGATACTCTCGACGCATTGTGGAAGTTTTACAACTCGATGTGTCCGGACGCCCGCAGGCGTGGCTCTCAGCCAGGGAGGCTGCGGTCATCTACGCCAGCGAGGGCGTGGCCTGGACGCTCGGGGACGCGTTTTACGTGTTGCGCGGCGGCACCCAGCGCCGCACCGGATTGCAGTCGCGCATCGAGGTGCACCCGATCATCGCGGTGCGCGGCTCGGTGCCCAGCCGGGCCTGGCGCCAGACGCCGGCGCTCAGCAACATCAAGTTGTTCGCGCGCGACCGCCAGGTCTGCGCCTATTGCGGCCACCGCTTTCATTTCGACGAGTTGACGCGCGAGCACATCGTGCCCACCTCGCGCAGCGGCCTGGACAGCTGGATGAACTGCATCACCGCCTGCCGCACCTGCAATGGCCACAAGGGCAACCGCCTGCCCGAAGAAGCGCGCATGAGCTTGCTCTACCTGCCCTACATTCCGAGCCTGCACGAAGACATGATCCTGCGCGGCCGGCGCATCCTGGCCGACCAGATGGAGTTCCTGCTGGCCAGCGTGCCGCGCCACAGCCGGCTGCGCGCCTGATGACAAGACCCGCATGAAAATCCTGCTGCTCCTGACCGCGCTGGCGCTGGCCGCCTGCACCACAACCAACCCCGACGTCGTGCAAAAGGGCGACGCCCAGCGCATGTCGCAAATCCAGGACGCGACCGTGCTGTCGGTGCGCCCGGTGACCATCGACGGCAACCAGAGCGGCATCGGTGCGGCGGCCGGCGGCGTCGTCGGCGGCATCTCGGGATCGTCGGTGGGCGGGCGGCGCGAGGCCGCGGTGGTGGGCGTGCTGGTGGCCATCGTCGGCTCGGTGATCGGCAATGCCATCGAGCGCACGGCCACCCGCGAAGACGCGGTGGAGTACCTGCTGCAGCTCCGCAACGGCGAGCGTCGCGCCCTGGTTCAGGCCCAGGGCGGCGAGATGATGCAACCGGGCGACCCGGTGATCCTGGTCACGACCGGCGGCAAGACGCGGGTCATGAAGGCGCCGGTGGTGGGTGGACCGGTCCCCGCACCGGCGCCAGCGCCAAAGAGCTGACCCGACGGGCTTGGCCTCGCGCCACGACCGCGTTTCACATCACTTTGCGGCGTCGTCCGTCGGCAGGTACTTGCGACGCAGCACCGCGGTCAGGTCGAACCTGCCGGCCGCGAACGTGGCGCTGAAGCAGGCCTGGCCGGGGCGGGCCGGGTTGTCGATGACGGCCACATAGAGCAACTCGCCGGACACCTTGTGCCAAAGGATCGTCCGCGACGATGGCAAGGCATCGGCCGCGATCACCGGGTAGCGCCTGAGCATCTCGGCCCGCACCCGCCGGTGATCGGCGTCGTCGAGGACGGCGCTGTGGTCCTGGCGGCCAAAATGCAGCCAGTCCTCGCTGATGCAGTTTTCGATCGCGGCAACGTCGACCGCGGCGCGGCGCCCGTCGGTGGCACGCGCCACGCCGGGCCCGGCGCACAGCAGCAACATGAGGCAGGCGGCGCGCGCTGGTTTCAAGGCAAGACTTCGGCGCAGTGGCGGCAAGACATGGCGCAAGGCATGGCAATGGTTCCTGGCGAAACGCTGCGCAATAGCCCTTGATCCTGCCGGGTGGAAGGACAGACCGGCGAGCCGGCGCGGCGCAACAAGGCGTAGCCTACGCTCCCTTCCAACCCAGGCCCGGCCGACACCACCGATGTTCCACCGCACCGTTGCGCGAAGGCTGCGTCGCCCCACCCTGGCCCTGTGCCTGCTCGCCGGCTTCGGCGGCACGGCTTGCGCCGACCGGGCGCAGCCCCCGGCGGCCGGGCCGGCGCCCTCGGTCGGGCTGGCCGCGGCGCCGGTCTATGAGGTCACAGCGCCGAGCGCCGACGGCATCGGCAAGCGCTACATGGGCCGGGAAATTTCGGCCGTGATGGGCTGGCAGGGCGCCGGCTGGCTGGAGCGCGAAGAGCGCGAGAAGGAGGAGCGCACCGACCTCCTGGTGAACGAGTTGGCGCTGCAACCCGGCATGGTGGTGGCCGACATCGGTGCGGGCACCGGTTACTTCGCGCGCCGCATGGCC
>JAYSVE010000914.1:0-2783 GCA_043718725.1 Methylibium sp. | reverse complement strand
CGACGCCGCCCGCCGGCGAGTTGATCTCCGGCGACCCGCGCCTGTCGGCCTTTGGCGCGGTGACGCTGGGCCTGCGTGCCGACTACAAACTGACCGATCTCTGGACGCTGGACGGCAAGCTAGAAAGCTACGAGCAGCGCTCCCACTGGCGGCTTGACGGGCAAGGCTCCCGCGGCCTGGCGCCGCTTCGTGCGACCTTGCTGCAGGTGGGCGCGCGCCGATTTTTCTAGGAAGGACAGGGCTGCGGCGCGGTTACCCATGAACAGGCAGGCGCAATCTGTCGAAGACATCGGCTTCGCGTTTTCGGCAATGGCCTGCGACTGCGAGGTCCGGATTGCCGGGTTGGGCCGGCGCAAGGCCGAGCCGCTGGCGACGCTGGCGATCGCCGAAGTGCGGCGCATCGAATCGAAGTTTTCACGCTACCTCGAGACCAGCGTGGTGTCGCGCATCAACCGCGCGGCGGGCAGCGGCCACGCGGTGCAGGTCGACGCCGAAACCACCCACCTGCTGGACTTTGCCGCCAGCTTGCACGCCTTGAGCGATGGTCTGTTCGATCCGACCTCGGGCACGCTGCGCCGTGCCTGGGACTTTCGCGCGGCGCGCCCGCCCGAGCAAGCCCGGATCGATGCCTTGCTGCCGTTGGTGGGTTGGCAGCAAGTGGCTTGGAAGGACGGGCGCATCGAACTGCCGCGCGTCGGCATGGAGCTTGATTTCGGCGGCTTCGGCAAGGAATACGCCGCCGACCGGGCCGCCACCTTGCTGCAGGAGCACGGGGTGCGCCACGCCATGGTGAACCTCGGCGGCGACATTCGACTGGCCGGGCCGCGCCTGGGCGATGGGCCCTGGTCGCTGGGCATCCAGCATCCGCGCGACGCGCGCCGCGTGCTCGCCACCCTGGCGCTGCGCACCGGCGCGTTGGCCACCAGCGGCGACTATGAACGCTACCTGGAACACGAGGGTCTGCGCTATTGTCACGTGTTGAACCCGCACACTGGCTGGCCGGTGAGTGCCTGGCGATCCATCAGCGTTGTGGCCCCGGCGTGCCTTGCGGCCGGTGCCTTGACGACCATCGCGATGCTCAAGGGCAGCGATGCCTTGGGCTTTTTGGCCGGGCAAAACGTGGGTTACCTGGCCGTGGATGCGGCCGGCGCCATCCACCACCATGACGCCGAGGTCGTGTTCGACTGAATAGAATCGCCTGCAATGGCTACTCAAGGGATAGGTTTTTGGACCCGGCTGGGGTTTTCGGTGTTGCTGGCAATGCACACCGCAGTCGGCGCGGCCGAAGATTTTCTCGACCCTGAAACCGCGTTCAAGCTGTCGGCCCGCGCGGCGGATGCCGAGCACATCGACATTCGTTTCGACATTGCGCCCGGCTATTACCTGTACGGCGACAAGTTCAGCGTCGAGGCGATGCCCACGACCGTGGCGCTGGGCGAGCTGAAGGTGCCCAAGGGCAAACTCAAGTTCGACGAGACGTTTCAAAAAGAGGTCGAATACTTCAGGGATTCGATGACGTTGATGGCGCGCTTGGCGCAGCCGCTGGTGGCGCCATTCGCGCCGTTCAAGCTGATCGTGGGCAACCAGGGCTGTGCCGACAAAGGCCTTTGCTATCCGCCGATGCAGCGTGCCTTCAAGGTCGAGGCCGGCGTGGGCGGTGCTTTCAGGCTCAGCCTCTTGAGCGAAGCGCAGGCCGCGGCGTGGACACCTGCCGCGGCGGGCGCCGTGCCGTCCTCGGCCCTGGTGGCGGCTGTGACCACCCCGGCCAACACCGCACCGAGCGAGCCGGGTCAGTTTGCGCAGGCGCTGCAATCACGCAGCCTCTTGACCGTGGCGGGCGTGTTCCTGCTGGCGGGCTTGCTGCTGTCGTTCACGCCCTGCGTGTTGCCGATGCTGCCGATTCTGTCGTCCATCATCGTCGGCCAGGCTGGCCATGTCTCGCGGCGCCGCGGCTTCGGGTTGGCCCTGGCCTATTCACTGGGCATGGCGCTGGTCTACACCGCCTTCGGCATGGCCGCCGGGCTGGCGGGCGAGGGCCTTGCCGCGGCGCTGCAAAACCCCTGGGTGCTGGGGGCGTTCGGATTGTTGTTGGTGGCTCTTTCGCTGTCGATGTTCGGCGTCTACGAGTTGCAAATGCCCGCGAGCCTGCAGACCCGCGTCGCGCAGTGGTCGGGCCGCTTGCAGGGTGGCCAACACCTGGGGGTGTTCCTGATGGGGGGGCTGTCGGCGGTGATCGTCGGCCCCTGTGTCGCGGCGCCGCTGGCCGGTGCGCTGGTCTACATCAGCCAGACGCGGGATGTGTTGCTGGGCGGCATGGCACTGTTTGCGATGGCCTGCGGCATGAGCGTGCCGCTGCTGCTGGTCGGGCTGTCCGCGGGCGACGTGTTGCCGCACGCGGGGCGCTGGATGGAGCGAGTCAAGCATTTCTTCGGGCTGCTGCTGCTGGCCGTTGCGCTGTGGCTGGTGTCGCCGGTGCTCCCCGGCTGGGCGCTGATGCTGGGCGTGGCGGGTTTGCTGTCGCTGTGCGCGGTCTACCTGGGGGCCTTCGAGCGGCTGGCGGATGCCATCACGCCGGGGCGTGCGATGACCAAGGGGCTGGGTCTGATGCTGGCGGTCTTGGCCGTGTTTCAGTTGGCGGGCATGGCCTCGGGCGGGCGCGACCTGTTGCAGCCGTTGCAGCATTGGTCGGCGCGCGCCGCCCCGTCGGGGCCGAGCGCGATGGCGTTGAAGTTCCGACCGGTGGCCGATCTCGCCGGGCTCGACGCCGCGTTGCAGGCCTCATC
>JAYSVE010000913.1:0-6508 GCA_043718725.1 Methylibium sp. | reverse complement strand
TGGTGAATCCGCTCGACCCGGTGGGCCCCGTCGGCAACCCGTATCGGGCCGGGGCGGCGGGCATCAGGTCGCTGTTGACGGCGACGGCGCCGGTCGCCAGCGGCACGCGGTTCGGCATCGCCCCGTTCGACTTTGCGGCGCTGGCCAGCACGCGCCGCTTCTATGTGGTGTCCGGTCCGGTGAGCTACGAATGCAACCCGGCCACGCAACTTCTGCAGCGCCATGACGGCTACGCCATCGCCTTCGCGCAACCGGTCGCTTTCGGCGCCACGCCGGCGGCGCCGCTGGCCACCGGCGTGTCGGCCTGCACGTTCAACTTCACACGCACCGGCGGCAGCGGTCGCGGCGGAGTGGTCAGCCTGTGGCTGCGCCTGACCCGGCCGGTGTCGGCCGGTGCGCCGGCCGAATTTTCCGAGCTGGTGCTGACCGCGCCGGTGCGAGAAGAATGATGGCCTGGCGACGCCGCCGCGGGCCCTCGAAGCGCCGCGCCCAGGCCGGTGTTTCGGGCATGCTGGTGATGGCCGCGCTGGTGCTGATGGGCCTGCTCAGCGCCTACGGCGTATCGCTCGTGACCTCGGTGCACACGGCGTTCGCGCAGGAATTGTCGGTGGCGCGCGCGGCGCAGGCCGCCGAGGCCGGGCTGGAATGGGCGCGCTTTCGGATCACGCGCACGCCGCTGGCGATTTGCCCGGCGACGCAGACCCTGGCGTTGCCGGCGACCTTGTCGGGCTACCGCGCCACGGTGACCTGCACGCTGACCGGCACCCACACCGAAGGCGCCGCGACGCTGCGCACCTACCTCGTCACCTCGACCGGCTGCAATGCCGCGGCCTGCCCGGGCGCGGTCAACGGTGACTATGTGCAGCGCCAGGTCAGCGCCTGGGTGCAGCGCTGACCGGACCGATTCAGTTGCTGGTCTTGCCGACCTTCACCCAGTGCACTTCGAACCAGTTGTCGGCGCGGTGCACGACCTCGATGTTGCTGCGCGCCGCCCATGGGATCACCTGGCGGTGCAGCGGTACCACCGCCACCTGTTCTTTGAACTCGGTCAGCGCGGCCTTGACGAGCGCCTCGCGCTTCTTCGGATCGGGTTCGACCGAAGACTGCGCCGCCAGCGCGTCGGCCTTGTCGTTCCTGGCCTTGCCGTAGTTGTAGAAGCCCACACCTTTTTCACCCAGGTTGTTGCGCAGCACCGGCGTGAGGGTCACTTCGGCATCGGTCACCGCGCCGCCCCAGCCGAGCATGTACATGCTGAAGTCGTACTTCTCCAGTTTTGGAAAGTAGGTGGCGCGGGGCTGCGCCGTCACCTTGATCTTGACGTTGATCTGCGACCACATCGCGGCCAGCGCGACGCAGATTTCCTCGTCCTGGATGTAGCGGTTGTTCGGGCAGTCGAGCTGCACCTCGAAGCCGTCCGGGTAGCCGGCCTCGGCCATCAGCTTCTTGGCCAGCGGCAGGTCGAAGGGCAGGCGCTTTTCAATCTCGGGGTCGTTGTACGAGCCCAGCGGCGACGGCGTCATGCCGCCGGTGGGATACGACTGGCCGTTCATCAGCTTGGCCTTCATGGTCTCGATGTCCACCGCGTGGTACAGCGCCTTGCGCACACGCAGGTCCTTGAACGGGTTCTTGCCCTTGACGCTGCTGTAGAGCAACTCGTCGCGGCCCTGGTCCATGCCGATGAAGACGACGCGGTTCTCCGGCCCGTCGATCACCTTCACGCCGGCGGTGTTGCGCAGCCGGGCCACGTCGCGCGGCGCGGGGTCGAGGATGAAGTCGACCTCGCCGGAGACCAGCGCCGCCAGCCGCGTGGCGTCGTTGGCGATCTGGGTGTAGACGATCTCCTGCACATTGCCCTCGTGCTTGCCCCACCAGGCGGGGTTGCGCTTGTAGGTGGTCTTGATGCCGGGCGCGCGGCTCACCAGCATGTAGGGGCCGGTGCCGTTGGCGTTTTGCGAGGCGTAGCTTTCTTCCTTGTTCTTGAAGTCCAGCGGCTTGGTGACCTTGTTTTTCTCGCTCCAGCTCTTGCTCATCATCCACAGCGGCGCGGCGATGTGCTCCAGGAAGATCGGGTTCGGCGCGGCCAACGTGAACTCCACCGTCAGGTCGTCGATCTTCTTCGGCGTGCCCACCGCGGTGGCGTAGTTGTTGATCTGCGAGCTGGGGGCCTGGCCGCGCTGGATCGAAAACACCACGTCGTCGGCGGTGAACGGCGAACCGTCGTGGAACTTGACGTTGGGCCGCAGCTTCATGCGCCACACCAGCGGCGACACCTGAGCCCACTCGGTCGCCAGCGCCGGTGTCAGGCCGAGCTTCTTGTCGCGCGCGACCAGGCCTTCGTAGACCTGGCCGTTCATCATGTTGGTCATCGACTCGTTCTGCGAATGCGGGTCCATGGTTTGCGGGTCGCCCTGGCTGGCCCAGCGCAGGCTCTGGGCCTGGGCCGGGTGCTGGGCGATACCCAGGCACAGGGCGGCGCCCAGCGCCACGGTCAAAAGTCGTTTCATGCGGTGCTCCTGCAATGAAAATGGTGGGCCAGTGTAGGTCTGCGGTTGCGCCGGGCGCGAGCGGGAAAACCACCATCGGCGCGAGCGGACACCCATAAAAAAAGCCGCTGGAACCCAGCGGCTTTTTTTGATGGCGCTCAGAGCGCCGCATCAGCGAAATCGGGATTGCGGCACCGTCGTCAACTCACCGGGCAGCGAGCCGATGTAGTTGGCCAGCACCTTGATCTCGGCCAGCGTGAAGGGGCGCGACATGCCCACCATGACGGGGTTGGTGCGGCCGACCTTGGGGTTCTTGTCGGTCTGGTAGGCCTTGAGCGCCACGAACAGGTAGTCGGCATGCTGACCGGCCAGCTTGGGGTAGCTGGGGTCGATGGGCTTGCTCAGGTTGTCGCCGTGGCAGGACGCACAGTTGCCTTTCTTGAGCAACTCGGCCACCTGGGCCGGCGCGACCGGCGCCGCGGCGGCGACCGGCGCGGCCGCGTCCTTGCCTTGCTGTTCGTAGAAGGCGGCGACGTCGGCCATGTCCTTGTCGCTCAGCGAGGCGGCGATGCCGCGCATCGTCGGGTGCTTGCGTTCACCCTTCTTGTAGGCGTTCAGCGACGCAACGATGTACTTCGCGCTTTGGCCGGCAATCATCGGCACCTTGTGGACCTCGGGAAAGCTCGCCTGGTAGCCGACGATGCCGTGGCAGCCGATGCACATGGGCACCTTGCGCTCGCCCTCTTTGAGGTCTTGGGCCTGGGCCGAAACAAGTGGAGCGACGCTGGCGGCCAATGCGATCAGCAAGGAGAGCAGGTTCTTCATGGTTGCGAAAGACAGGTGTTTGCAGTGCAGCCGGCGATTATAGGGGCGCCTATATACTGCCCCGCCACCCGACGACACACCCACCCCATGAAGTTTCAAGGCACCCAGAACTACGTCGCCACCCACGACCTGATGCTGGCCGTGAACGCGGCCATCACGCTGACCCGGCCGTTGCTGGTCAAGGGCGAGCCCGGCACGGGCAAGACGATGCTGGCCGAAGAAGTGGCGCAGGCGCTGAAGATGCCGTTGTTGCAGTGGCACATCAAGAGCACCACCAAGGCCCAGCAGGGCCTGTACGAATACGATGCGGTGAGCCGGCTGCGCGACAGCCAACTCGGCGACGCCAAGGTCAAGGACATCCACAACTACATCGTCAAGGGTGTGCTGTGGCAGGCCTTCACGGCCGACAAGCCGGTGGTGCTGCTGATCGACGAGATCGACAAGGCCGACATCGAGTTCCCGAACGACCTGTTGCGCGAAATCGACCGCATGGAGTTCTACGTTTACGAGACGCGCGAACTGGTCAAGGCGGTGCACCGGCCGCTGGTGTTCATCACCTCGAACAACGAGAAGGAATTGCCCGACGCATTTTTGCGCCGCTGCTTCTTCCACTACATCAAGTTCCCCGACGCCGACACCATGCGCGCCATCGTCGACGTGCATTTCCCGAACCTGAAGAAGGAGTTGCTGGCGGCCGCGCTGAAGAACTTCTACGACGTGCGCAACCTGCCCGGGCTGAAGAAAAAACCATCCACCAGTGAATTGCTGGACTGGCTCAAGCTGCTGCTGGCCGAGGACATCCCCCTTGAAACCCTGCAAAGCAAGGACGACAAGGTGGTCGTGCCGCCGCTGGTCGGCGCGCTGCTGAAGAACGAACAAGACGTGTCGCTGTTCGAGAAGCTGGTGTTCATGCAGCGGCACAACCGCTGATCGGTCTGAGAGGCTGAGAGTCTTGACGCGATGAGCGCCTGGTTGCAACCGGTTCGGCTGGCCGGCCGGCACGCAACGCTGGAGCCGCTGTCCCTGGAGCATCTTGACGGCCTGTGCGCTGCCACCCGCGATGGCGAACTCTGGAAGCTCTGGTATACCTCGGTGCCCAGCCCCGAGGGCATGCGGGCCGAGATCGAACGCCGCCTGGACCTCCAGGCCAGGGGTTCGATGCTGCCATTCGCCGCCATCGACGCGACCGGCAGGCTGGTCGGCATGACCACCTTCATGAACGTCGACGCGGTCCACCGGCGGGTCGAGATCGGCTCGACCTGGACCGCCAGCGGCGCCCAGCGCGGGCCTCTGAACACCGAATGCAAATTGATGCTGCTGACGCACGCCTTCGAGACCCTGGGCTGCATTGCGGTGGAGTTCCGCACCCACGTCTTCAACCCGCAAAGCCGCCGCGCGATCGAGCGGCTCGGGGCCCGGCTGGACGGCATCCTGCGCAACCACCAGCGCGCCGCCAACGGCACGCTGCGCGACACCTGCGTCTACAGCATCATTGACGCCGAATGGCCGGCCGTGCGCGCCCACCTGCGCTGGCAGTTGGACAAGCCGCGCTGACCTGAACCGGGTGCGTCCGCCAGGCCCACCCGCGACCCAGCACCCGGAGCACCGCATGGCCCAGAAACCAAGACCGATCAGCGTTGACGATCTCTGGAACCTTGAGCGCATCGGCGCCCTGTCGCTGTCGCCCGACGGCGCCCAGGCGGCGTGCTCGGTCGGCCGGTTTTCGATGGCCGACAACAGCAGCCAGACCAGCCTGTGGCTGCTGTCGACCTTCGGCGGCGGGCCGCGGCGCCTGACCACCTGCGGCGACAAGGACAGCCAGCCCGCGTGGTCGCCCACCGGTGAACGCATTGCCTTCGTCGCCCGGCGCGAGCAGCTCGGCAAGAAGGATGCAACGCCGCAGCTCTACGTGATCGCGCCCGACGGCGGCGAGGCCAGGCGGATCAGCGACTTCGCCCCCGGCATCGAGGCCTTCAAGTGGTTCGGCGACGGCAAGCGCATTGCCTTCGTTGCCTGGGTCTGGCCCGAACTGCGCGGCGCCAAGGCACAGGCCAAGCGCTTCAAGGAATTCAACGAGCGCAAGGAAAGCGCCCACGTCACCAGCGAAGCGCAGTACCGCCATTGGGACCACTTTCTGCCGATGGGCCGGGTGGCGCACTTGCATGTGCTGGACCTGGCGAGCGGGCGCGTCACCGACCTGTTCGAAGGCCGGGACCTGGAATTGCCGCGCGGCGAACCCAACGCGCACTGCTTTGACATCGCGCCCGACGGCCGGCACATCGCCTTCGCCCACGACCCGAACCCGCAAAAGCAACTCGACAACCCCAAGGCCTTGACGGAACTGCAGCTTCGCAGCGGCCGGGCGCAGAGCCTGGCGCGCGACCCGGCCTGGAACTTCGAAGCCCCGCGCTACAGCCCGGACGGCGCCACGGTCGGGTTCATCGCCAACCACCAGGGCCGGCGCCACACGCTGCCGGAACATCTGGCCGTCGTGCCCCGCGGCGGCCCCTGGCAGGTCTTGAGCGGTGACTGGGACCAGGCCGTGAACGCGCCGCTGCGCTGGTCGGCCGAAGGCGATGCGCTGTTCTTCAGCGCCGAAAACCAGGGTCGCTGCAACCTCTACCGCTACGCGATCGAAAGCCGCACCGCCAGCGTCTGCGCGCCTGGGGGTTGGGTGCAGGGCTTCGACGTGGCGGCCGACGTGGTGGTCACCGTGGCCGACGCGCTGGACCACCCGGCCCGGGTGCACGCACGGCGCAACGCCGACGCGCCGATCCGCCTGGAGCGCTTCAACGACAAGCTGCTGGCACAGTGCCGGCTCGGTGGCCATGAGGAGGTCATGCTCAAGAGCGCGCAGGGTGACAAGGTGCAGATGTGGGTGGTCTACCCACCCGGATTCGAGCGCGCGCGCAAGTCCGCAAGAGCGCACGGCGGCAAGAAGTATCCGCTGCTGCACCTGATCCATGGCGGCCCGCACACCGCTTGGGGCGACACCTTTCACTACCGCTGGAACAGCCACCTGCTGGCAGCCCAGGGCTACGTGGTGGCCTGCGTCAACTACCACGGCTCCAGCGGCTTCGGCCACGCCTTCCTCGACAGCATCACGCAGCGTTGGGGCGAGCTCGAACTCCAGGACATCGAGGCCGGCACCGACTGGCTGCTCAAGCACCGCTGGGCCGACAAGACCCGGGTCTACGCCG
>JAYSVE010000912.1:0-6510 GCA_043718725.1 Methylibium sp. | reverse complement strand
GGCGTGGCCTGGGACATCGCCGAGATGAAAGACCGCCTGCTGTACCGCCAGGCCGTCGAGACCGCGCGCTGCCTGAGCGAAAACGTGCTGACCACCGTGGCCGAGGCGAATGTCGGGTCGATCTTCGGCATCGGCTTCCCGGCCTGGACCGGTGGCGCGATGCAGTTCATCTACGGCATGGGCATCGACGCCTTCGTGCGCCGCGCCGATGCGCTGGCGCAGCGCCATGGAGAAGGCTTCAGCCTCTCGGAGGACGTCAAGCGCGCGATCCATCGTCATTGCCCGCGCTGGTGAGAAGCCGAAGGATGAGCGCGGCGTTTCGTCGGGCGTGCGCATCCGCCCTCGGTGCCGCGGCCCTGGCATCGATGCTGCCGTCGGCGATGGCCCAGGCGGCCTCGCAAGGGCCGGCGCAAGTGACGGGGCAAGAGACGGCGCAGGTGCCCGCGCAGCCGCCTTCCCCGGACCCCGTCGTCCCGTCTTTCGCAGCGCTCGAAGCCGCTGGCGCAACCGTCGGCGAGGTCCGCGTCGTCGGGCTGGACATCTTCGACCTGGAAGACCCGAAGGAGAACTACCTGCTGTTCCGTCTGGCGAACCAGCTGCACATTCAAACCCGCCCGGGCGTGATCGAGCGCTCGCTGCTGTTCAAGCGTGGCGACCCGCTGTCGGTGCGCCTGATCGAAGAAACCGAGCGGCTGCTGCGGAACAACCGCTACCTCTATGACGTGAAGATCAGCCCGCTCGCCTACCGCGACGGCGTGGTCGACATCGAGGTGCAGACCCGCGACACCTGGTCGCTGGATGCCGGCGTCAGCTTCGGCCGCGCCGGCGGCGCCAACTCAAGCCGCGTCAGCCTGCGCGAATACAACCTGCTGGGCACCGGCATCTACCTGAACCTGGGTCGCTCCAGCACGGTGGACCGCTCCGGTGTGGACTTCCAGATCCAGAACAACCACGCCTTCGATGGCTGGACCGCACTGCGCTACAGCCGGGCCCGCAACAGCGACGGTACGCGCCAGGCGGCCTCGGTGTTGCGGCCGTTTTACGCGCTGGACGCGCGCTGGTCGGCCGGCGCCTCGGTGTCCAAGGACGACCGCATCGACGCGGTCTACCGCGCCGGCGCCATTGCCAGCCAGTACCGCCACCAGCAGGACCAGGCCGAGGCCTTTGGCGGTTGGTCGCAGGGCCTGGTCGACGGCCGCGCGCACCGCTACTCGATCGGCGTGACGGCCAGCGACGATGTCTACCGGCCCGAGCCGGGCCGGGACCCCCCGGCGCGCTTGCCGTCCGACCAAAAAATCGTCGCGCCGTTCTTCCGCTACGAGCTCGTCGAGGACGCCTTCGAAAGGATGCGCAACCGCGACCAGATCGGGCGGCCGGAATTTTTTGCGCTCGGG
Organism: Methylibium sp.; assembly: GCA_043718725.1. Taxonomy (GTDB): domain Bacteria; phylum Pseudomonadota; class Gammaproteobacteria; order Burkholderiales; family Burkholderiaceae_C; genus LGRD01. The sequence goes on along the minus strand of JAYSVE010000912.1, from coordinate 5,116 downwards.
TTCGGCGCCAGCCTGCAACTCGGCCGGGCCTTGAGCGCCCTGGGCGCCAGCCAGGACCTGTGGCTTTATACCGGATCGATGCGCAACGGCTTCGTACCCCTTGCCGACCACGACTTGCTGGCTTCAGTGGCGCTGTCCGGGCAATACGGCGGCGGCGCGGTTCGCCGCCAATTGCTGAGCGCCGCGGCGCGCTACTACCTGCCCGTGAACAAACGCATCCTGTTGTACGGCGCGGCATCGGCCGACGTGCTGAAGAACCCCGACCTGCCCGACCTGCTGACCCTGGGCGGCGACAACGGCCTGCGCGGCTACCCGCTGCGCTACCAGACCGGCGAGCGGCGTGCCCTGTTCACCGCCGAAGTGCGCGCCTATACCGATCCCTACCTGTTTCGCCTGTTTCGCATCGGCGGCGCGGCGTTCTACGACATCGGCCGCGCCTGGGGCGGCCCGGACGCGAACCCGGTCAATGCCGGCTGGTTGAGCAACGCCGGGGTCGGGCTGCGCTTCTTCAGCGTGCGTTCGGCTTTCGGCAACGTGTTGCACGTCGACCTGGCGATTCCGCTGAACCGAGACGCCAGCATCAAGCCGGTCCAGTTCCTGGTCAAGACCCGGACCAGCTTCTGAAGACGCTCAGCGCCGCGTCGACAGCCAGATGCCCGGCAGGATCAGCAGCGCGCCGATGCCGTGGAACCACTCGATGCGCTCCCCCAGCACCGCCCAGGCGAGCAGCGCGCTGTACAGCGGGCCGAGGTAGAGCACCGTGCCCACGCGGGCCGGCCCCAGCTTGCGCAGCATGTACGAATAGGCGGCGTACGAGCCCGCGCCCGGGATCAACGCGGCCACCGCCACCAACCCCGCGCTCTTCCACGACAGCTCCGACGGCAGCCACGCCCACGCCTCCCACAGCGTGAACGGGATCAACACGACGATGCCGCCCAGGGCAATCAGCGTGAGCCGTGCCACCGGCCCGAAGGCCGATGGCCAGGCGCGCAGCAGCAGCGAGTACGCGGCCCAGCACAGCACGGCCACCCCGACCCAGGCGTCGCCGGGGTTGATGCGCAACTGCGGCAGCGCGTCCCACTCGCCCTTGAGCAGGATCAGCAGCACCCCGGCCAGCGCCATCGCCACGCCGGCGATCTGCCCCCGACCGAGCCGCTCGTGCAGCCACCACGCCGACACCAGCGCAATCAGCACCGGCGCCGCCGAATACAGCAGGCCGATGTTGATGGCCGTGGTGCTGCGCCCGCCGATGTAGACAAACGCACCGCAGATCCACATGCCCAGGCCCCCGAGCACGAGGAGCTGGCGCCATTCGGCCATGACCCGCCCGCGCTTGGCCACCAGCTCGTGCCTGCAGAACGCACCGAGCAACAGCGCCGCCACGACCCAGCGGCCGAGCGCCAGCGCGTGCGGCGCAATCACCCCCGGCGCCATGCGCGCCACCAGGTGGTTCACGGTCCACAGCGCCGGGGTGATGAAGACCAGTGCGTGGGCCAGGCGCATGTCGCCGGTGAGAACGGGGTGGGTTTGCATCCCGGGATCATGCGGCATGGCGATGGTGCTGGCCCGCGCCGGGTTCGCCAATGACCACTCGAGCCGTCTTGCGCCCACAAACACAGGCGGGCGGCGGTGATCTCCGTCGGGCCTGTGTGGGACACTCTGGCCCGCGTCAAAACACGTTGATTCCGGACCTTGCCTGGCGATGAATCCTGCGCTCGATCATGCCGCCCTGCGCTGGCACTGGTGCCACTTCGACGCACTGAGCCTGGTCGAGTTGCAAAACATCTACATGGCGCGCCAGCAGGTGTTCGCGGTGGAACAAGACTGCGCCTACCAGGACGTCGACGGCTTCGACGAGTCGTCGCACCACCTGGCGGCCTGGTCGGCGGCCCACCAGGTGCCGTTGGCCTACGCGCGCCTGGTGGCACCGGGTTTGAAGTATGCCGAACCGTCGATGGGCCGGGTCATCACGACCGCTCCCGGGCGTGGGGCGGGGCTGGGGCGCGAACTGGTGCGCAAGGTCATAGTGCAGGCGGGAATTTGCCACCCGGGCCAGGGCATCCGGATTTCGGCTCAAGCACGGCTGGAAGGGTTTTACGCCAAGGCGGGGTTCGAGGTGGTGGGCCCGCCGTACCTGGAAGACGGCATCCCGCACATCGAGATGTTGCGCGCCGCCGGCGCCTTGCGCGGGCGCTGACGAATGGCCGCGCCGCGCCCGGTCAGGCCGGAGCGGTGTCGCACTCCAGGCGACCCAGCCACAGCAGGGCGTGCCCGGCCGTGTCGCCGCACATGGCCTGGGACGGACGCAACGAGGCGCACACCTTGGGGCGCTGAGGCAGCCCGAACAGGCGGCAGCGCAGGTCGTCGGCGAGTTGGACGCAGCGCACGCCCGCTGGCTTGCCGCGCGGCATGCCTGGGATCGGGCTGCTGATCGACGGCGCAATGCAACAGGCGGCGCATCCGCTCCGGCACTTCATCGGGACGCCGACCCAGGCCGGCGGGACTCGAATTGAAGTGTGCGCTTACTGATATTGGAGCCTATGATTGTCGCCAAAATCAACCCCCACCCACAGCCCAGAAAGGCACCAACGGTGTCGGGTGCGAGGTCTGCCAGGCGGGCGGTGTGGCCCACCACGGTGGTTTGCGCCAGCTCCCAGATGGCGCCCACCAGCACGGCCAGTGCGAACGCCAGGAACAGGCGGCTGCGGCCAGCGGCCAGCAGGGCCAACAAGGCCAACATGGCGCAGGCGGCAATGTGCGGCACCTTTTGGACCGAGAACAGCAACGCCGGGGTCGACACATCCCACTCGAACTGGAAGGGTTTGCGACCCATCGGCGCCCAGGCGGCAAAGGCGATGCTGATCAAGGCGATGGCGATGAAGGGCAGCCAGCGAAGCAGGGGTCTGTCAGCAGAGGGCATGGCGTCAAGTGGGTGCGAGAGGGTGTCAATGGCGCTTGCGCGACGGCGCGGATTCAGGCGCTTGGTCACGCCAGGACGCTCAAGCATATCGTCACCGCCGGCCTGTGTTGGCGCCGGAATCGGCCTTTTTTCATGACTTCTCTGGATCGGCTGCCTACAATCCGGTCTGCTCAAAATTTAGGCAATTCAATGTTGTTCCCCAAAGAATTTGATGTGATCGTCGTGGGCGGTGGCCACGCCGGAACGGAAGCGGCGCTGGCGTCCGCCCGCATGGGCGCGGCCACGCTGCTGCTGACCCACAACATCGAAACCCTGGGGCAAATGAGCTGCAACCCGTCGATTGGCGGGATCGGCAAGGGCCACCTGGTCAAGGAGATCGATGCGCTGGGTGGCGCCATGGCGGCGGCGACCGACGAGGCCGGCATTCAATTCCGCATTCTCAACGGGTCCAAGGGGCCAGCGGTCCGGGCGACGCGCGCGCAGGCCGACCGTGTGCTGTACAAGGCGGCGATCCGGCGGCGCCTGGAAGACCAGCCCCGGCTCTGGCTGTTCCAAGGCGCCTGTGACGACCTGATCCTGCAGGGCGACCGGGTGGCCGGCGCCGTCACCCAGATGGGCATTCGGTTTTCGGCGCGGGCGGTGGTGCTGACGGCGGGCACGTTTTTGGACGGCAAGATCCATGTGGGGCTGCAAAGCCATTCGGCCGGGCGCGCGGGTGATCCTCCCGCCGTGGCCCTGTCGGCGCGACTGAAGGAGCTGAAGCTGCCGCAAGGGCGGCTCAAGACCGGCACGCCGCCGCGCATTGACGGGCGGACCATCGATTTTTCGGGGCTGACCGAGCAGCCCGGCGACGGCATGCCTGCCGCGGATGGCTCGCCGGCGCGTGAGCCGGTGCCGGTGTTCAGTTTCATGGGCACGGCCGGGCAGCACCCGCGGCAGGTGCCGTGCTGGATCACCCACACCAACGAACAAACCCACCAGATCGTTCGCTCCGGCTTTGACCGCAGCCCGATGTTCACCGGCTTGATCGATGGCGTCGGTCCGCGTTACTGCCCGAGCATTGAAGACAAGGTCAACCGCTTTGCCGACAAGAACTCGCACCAGGTCTTCTTGGAGCCCGAGGGGCTGACCACCCACGAGTTCTATCCGAACGGCATCTCCACCTCCCTGCCCTTCGACGTGCAGATTGCCGCGGTGCAGTCGATGGTCGGCCTGGAAAAAGCGCACATTCTTCGGCCCGGTTACGCCATTGAGTACGATTACTTTGACCCGCGCGAATTGACCCCGAGCTTTGAGACCCGCGCCGTGCGAGGCCTGTTCTTTGCCGGCCAGATCAACGGCACCACCGGCTACGAAGAAGCCGCCGCGCAGGGTCTTTTTGCGGGCATCAATGCCGCTTTGCAGGTGCGTGGCGCTGGCGCCTGGCTGCCCCGGCGCGACCAGGCCTATTTGGGCGTGCTGGTCGACGACTTGATCACCAAGGGCGTGACCGAGCCCTACCGCATGTTTACCAGCCGCGCCGAGTTTCGACTCCAGTTGCGCGAGGACAACGCCGACTTGCGCCTGACTGAAATGGGCCGCGCCCTGGGTTTGGTCGACGATTTGCGATGGGGCAGCTTCAATCGCAAGCGCGATGCTGTTTCACGTGAAACAGCGCGCTTGAATGCGACCTGGGTTCGGCCCGCCTCGGTGGCTGCGGCCGATGCTGAGCGTTTGCTCGGCAAGGCTCTCGAACATGAATATCGACTGACTGACCTGCTTCGTCGCCCGGGCGTCGGGTTCGATGAGGTGGCACAGGTGGCGGCGCTGGCCCAGCCCGAATCTGTCGTTTCACGTGAAACGTTGAGGGCTGAACTGGGCCAGCCGCTGGCCGACGCGGTGATCGAACAGGTGCAGGTCTCGATCAAATACGCAGGCTACATCGACAAGCAAAATGAGGAAGTTCGCCGGGCCGCCTCGCACGAGGAAATGAGCCTGCCGCCCGACCTGGACTACGGCGACGTCGCCGCCCTTTCCATTGAGGTCCGCCAAAAGCTCAACAAGCACCGGCCGATGACCTTGGGTGAGGCCTCACGAATTTCAGGCATCACGCCCGCCGCGTTGTCGCTGTTGCGGGTGCACCTCAAGAAGCGCAGGGCGCACGGTTCGACAGCCGTCCAAGCAAAGCACCCCGAAGTGGCCCAGTGACCGGGCCGG
>JAYSVE010000911.1:0-6521 GCA_043718725.1 Methylibium sp. | reverse complement strand
CGGAGGCGGATGCGCGCGCGCTCGACGCGGCCTTGCAGGCGGCGCCGGCGCAGAGTGTCGAGCAGCCGGCCGCCTTCAGTGTGCAGGACGACAAGCGCGCCACGCTCGAGCTTGCGCTCGAACACCTGTTGACACAGGCGCCGCTGGCGGTCGAAGAGATCGCGCTGCCCCAAGCCAGCCCGCTCGGCGCGATCACGGTGGACACCGATGCCTGTACCTTGTGCCTGGCCTGCGTCGGCGCTTGCCCGGCCAGCGCCCTGGCCGACAACCCGGAGCGGCCGCAGCTTCGCTTCATCGAAAAAAACTGCGTGCAGTGCGGGCTGTGCGAGTTGACCTGCCCGGAAGATGCGATCCGCTTGCGGCCGCGCTTGTGGTTGGCCGGCGCCGGCAAGGCCCGCAAGCAGTTGCGCGTGCTGGCTGAAGCCGAGCCGTTCGCTTGCGTGCGTTGCGGCAAGCCTTTCGGCACCTTGAAAGCGATCGAGGCGATGGTCGGAAAACTCGCCGGCCATTCGATGTTCCAGGGCGTGGCCGCCGAACGCTTGAAGATGTGCGGCGACTGCCGCGTCATCGACATTCACACCAATCCGAACGAGGTGAGGATCACGGATTTATGAGAAACAAACGCCGGGCCGCCCCAAGTGTTTCTCCCCCCTCGGGGGGCGGACGACGTATGTCGGCGGCCTGGGGGCGCTCATGACAGAACAAGCGATCACACTCACGCGCCCGGACTCCGGCGAGGAACTGGAGCGCGCCGAGCTCTACGGCCTGCTTGCGCGCTGCTGGTACGCGCCGCCCGACGACGCTTTGCTGGCGCAATTCGCGGTTGCCGTGACCGAGGCGCCGCAGCCCGGCTCCTACCTCGAGGCGCCGTGGCAGGCGCTGGTTGCAGCGATGCGCGCGAGCAGCGTCGTTGCCGCCGGTGCCGAATACGATGCGCTGTTCCAAGGCATCGGCAAGCCGGAAATTTTTCTGTACGGCTCGCACCATCTGGCCGGCGCGCTGAATGAAAAGCCGCTGGTCGCGCTGCGCGACGACCTGGCCGCGCTGGGGCTGACGCGCGACACCACGCTCAGCGAAACCGAAGACCACCTGGCCTACCTGTTCGAGTTGATGCGCTACCTGATTGCCGGTGACGACGTGGCGGTGTGCAACCTCGAACGCCAGCGCCAGATCTTTCGCACCCACTTGCAGCCCTGGGCCGGGGCGCTGTGCGATGCCGTGGCGAAACATCCGCGGGCGCGGCTCTATGCCGCGCTGGCCACCTTCACGCACGCCTTCTTGCAGGTGGAGACGCAGGCCTTCGACATGATCGAGTAGGCCGCGCTCTACGCCAACACCAGCCCGGCGAGTTGTTCGACAAACGCAGGCTCGTCTTCGAGGCAGCGCAGATCCAGGCGCAACTGGCTGTCTTCGATGCGGCCGATCACCGGGATCGGCAACGCGCGAAACGCGGCGGCCAGCCGTTCGGGAAAGCGCCCGGAGGCGCGCGCTCCACCGGGCGCGCGGAGCGCGAGGCAAACGCTGTCGAGCCGGTCGACCGGCAGCGAGCCGCTGCCGATCTGGCTGCGACACGGCTGCACCGCTACCGTGGCGCGGTCGCCGAGCGCGTTGGATACCGCGGGCGCGAGCCGTTCGGCCAACGCCTGCAGTTCGGCCAGCGGCCGTGTCAACAAGCGAAGGGTCGGCAAGCGCTGGGCGATGCGGTCGGGGTCGCGGTACAGCTTGAGTGTCGCTTCGAGTGCGGCCAGCGTCATCTTGTCGAGCCGCAACGCGCGCTTCAGTGGGTTGCGTTTGATCCTGGCGATCAACGCCTTTTCGCCGACGATCAAGCCGGCCTGTGGCCCGCCGAGCAGTTTGTCGCCGCTGAAGGTGACCAGGTTTGCGCCGGCGGCAAGGGTCTGTTGCGGGGTCGGTTCGGCCGGCAGGCCCCAGCGTGACAGATCGACCAGGCTGCCGCTGCCCAGGTCGACGATGAAGGGCAGGCCGTGCTCGCGCGCCAGCGCGGCCAGGTCGCCTTCGGGCACGCTGGCGGTGAAACCTTGGACGGCATAGTTGCTGGCGTGCACTTTCATCAGCAGCGCCGTGCGCGGGTTGACGGCTTCGGCGAAGTCTTTCAAGTGCGTGCGGTTCGTGGTGCCGACCTCGACCAACTTCGCGCCGGCCCTGCGCATGATGTCCGGAATCCGAAACGCGCCGCCGATCTCGACCAGCTCGCCGCGCGACACCGGCACCTCGCGCCTGGCGGCGAGCGTGTTGAGCGCGAGGAACACCGCGGCGGCGTTGTTGTTGACCGCGGTGGCCGCTTCGGCGCCGGTCAACTCGCGCAGCAGGCCTTCGATGTGATCGTCGCGATCGCCGCGCATGCCGGTGGCGAGTTCGTACTCCAGGTTTCCCGGCTGGCGCATCACGGCGGTGACGGCGGCGACCGCCTCGTCGGCCAGCACCGCGCGGCCCAGATTGGTGTGCAGCACGGTGCCGCTGAGGTTGAAGACCGGGCGCAGCAGTGGCGCCGAGCGCCGGGCCAAGCGTTCGGCGCATTCATGCTCGAAACCTGCCGTATCGAAGGGCTGCGCCGCCGGCGCCGTTCGCGAGCGCATCTCGTCGAGCAGGTCGCGCGCGCTTTGCAACACGCTGGTTCGCCCATGCAGGGCGATCAACGTGCGCATGGGCGCGGTGTCGAGCAGGCGATCGACGGACGGCGGCCGAAACGCAGGCGTGGTCATCGATGCTGGCCGCGCGGCGTGGCGATCACCGCTCGACCCTCACGAAGCGCCCGTCCATGTGATCGGTGAGCAAGTAGTCGGCAAACGCGGGCCGCAACGCGGACAGCCACCAAACAGAGCAGGCCAGCCCCAAGCCGATCGCGGCAGCCCGCGCCGCGCCGGCGACCGGGTTTGAGATCGGCGGCCGGCGCATGTCGACAAACTGGCGGAAGAGTGTGGGAGTCGAACCCACCTGGGACCGCGGGGCGGCCCCACCCGGTTTTGCAGACCGGACGCCCCACCGGGGAACGATCCTCCTCCATGTCGTTCGATCATCCGGACACCGGCTTGTGTTGTCCATCGAACATTTCGAGCGCGTCGCGCCGGATGTGCCGGCCCTCTTCATTCCTCTTCGTGAAGCCGACGCGGTCGAAAAATTCTACCAACGGCACCGAGAGGTGCCGGCTGATGCCGGTCGTCTCGCGCAATGTCTTGACGTTGAGCCGGCGTTGCGGGTCGCTTTTGGCCAGCGCCTGGGCGCACGCCGCGAGCTCGGCCATGTGTTGCGGCAACACGAAGTAGTCGTTGCTGACCGCATAGACCTTGCCCATGCGCGAGAGCTTGAGCAGCAACTGCAACACCTGCCCTTGATGGAGCTGGCGGTCGCGCGCCACCAGGTCGGCCAACTTTGGCGGGTGCAGCCCGGCCGCGTCGAGCCAGGGCCGCATCTTCTCCCACAGTTTTTGTTCGGCGGGCAAGAGCGCGGCTTCGTGCCCGGCCAGCCGAAGGTAGGGTCCGCCACGCAGCACCAATCCCTGCGTCACCAGCTCACTGACAAGCAGGGCGAATACCGCGGCCCGCGGCTTGACGGCGAGCGCACGCTTCAACTGATCGACGGTGAGGCCAGGGCTGTCGGGCGCGCGCTTGTGGTGCTTGGCGAGCGCCTCGGAAACCCGCGCCGCGAAGCGGCTTAACTGCTCGGGCGCGAACGCGAGCGAGGCTTTGCCGTCGGCGACCACGCGCTGCGGCGCGGCGCGTGCGAGCGCCTGCCGCTCTTCTGGCGTGAGGTTCCACAGCGACGACAGCCATTCCAGGTCGATGCCGTTGGCAAGGTCCAGCTCGAGCAGCCGGGCCAGCGCGGCAGCCGGCGTCGATGTTTCGAGCGCGGCGAGCACCGCCAGGCGCTCGGGCCTGCGGCGCCGGATCAGCGGCGCGAACGGGTCGATCACCGTCCCGCCGCCGAGCGTGCGCTGCGCCGATTGATCGCGAATGATGAAGCGGTCGCCGTGCAGCGCGCCGATCGCGCGGTCGAGATCGAGTTGCACCAGCGCACTCTCACCGGGCAGCACCGCCTGCCCTTCGAGCAGGACGACACGCGCACCCACATCGCAGGCCCCCAAGTGCAAATGCACCGGCGTCCAATGGGCGAGCGGCTTGCCAGCGCCGGCCAGAACGCGCAGCCGCGCATCGATGCGCTCGCTGGGCGCATGGGCGGCCTCGGCCACGACCCAGTCGCCGCGCTGTATGTCGCTCTTCTCCAGCCCGCCGCCGGCAAGGTTCAAGGCGCAGCGCTGGCCGGCCAAGCCCTGCGCCGTCTCGCGGTTGTGCGCATGGATGCCGCGCACCCGCACCGGCAGCCCGCGCGGCGATATCAGCAACCTGTCGCCCACCGCGACACGGCCCGACACCGCGGTGCCGGTGACCACCGTGCCAATGCCCGCCAGCGTAAAGCAGCGATCGACGGCGAGACGGAAGTTGCCGCGATGCGCCGCCGCGGGGGCCGCGACACCGGCTTGCATCAGGTGCTGATTCAGGTGCTCGATGCCATCGCCGTTGAACGACGAGACCGGAATCACGTCAGCGCCGGCAAGCGCCGTGCCGGCGAGCAGGGCGCGGACTTCGCCGCTCGCCTGCGCCACGCGCTCAGCGCTCACCAGATCGCACTTGGTCAGCGCGACGACACCGCGCGACAAACCGAGCAGATCGAGGATGGCCAGGTGCTCACGCGTCTGAGGCATGGGCCCGTCATCGGCGGCGACGGCGAGCAGCACGTAGTCGATGCCGGTCGCGCCGGCAAGCATGTTGCGGACCAGTTTTTCGTGGCCCGGTACGTCAATGAAACCGAGCACTCCGCCGGCGGCCATCGGCTTGTAGGCAAAGCCCAGGTCGATGGTGATGCCGCGCGCTTTTTCTTCCTTCAGCCGGTCGGCGTCGACGCCGGTGAGTGCCTTCACGAGCGAGGTCTTGCCATGGTCGATGTGGCCCGCGGTTCCGATGATCAAAGCTTCAAGACCTCCTGGGTCGGGATGGTAGCGCAGCGCCCTTTCGGCGCTCGCGCGCGTGTGGCGCCGGAACCGTGCGAGTCCATCGCGGTCAAGGTGTGCGAAGCGTTGCTTGTGAGCCCGAGGCGGGTGGTCGACCCTGCCTAGGGATTGCACTGATTCAAAACCACTTTTCCCCTCGCATCAGGGGCGAATGAATGCACTATCCTATGCAAAGACCCAGTTGCGGGTCGCCTTCGAAAGAACGACATGGACGATGGTCGACAAAGGGTGACGCGCCGGCAAATGGTGGCCGGCGCCGGGACAGCCGGCGCGCTGGCAGGCGTGGTCGCGGTCTTGCCGATCGGCCGGCAAGAGCCTGCCGAGACGGCAGTTGCCAAACCGGATGCTCAACAGGCTGGAGGCTACCGCTTGTCTGAGCATGTGTTGCGCTACTACCAGACCGCCCGGATCTGAACTCTGAGCAGGAGGCATCATGTTACTCACTCGAAAATCAACGGACGCCGGGACGAATTCGTCCCGAACGCTCGTTGATGGTCTAGCGCGCGGTGTCGCGCGCGCCATCCCCACCATGGACCGCCGCAAGTTCTTGCGGCGCTCCGGTCTGGGTGTTGGCGCCGGAATCGCCACCACACAATTGAGCTTGGTCCGCAAGGCCGAGGCGGCCTCGCCCACGGCGGGGGCCGACGCCGGCAAGATCGAAGTCAAGCGCACCGTCTGCACCCATTGTTCGGTCGGCTGCGCGATTGACGCCGTGGTGGAGAACGGCGTCTGGGTGCGCCAGGAACCGGTGTTCGACTCGCCCATCAACATGGGCGCGCACTGTGCCAAGGGCGCCGCGGTGCGCGACAACGCGCGCGGCGAGTTCCGCCTTAAGTACCCGATGAAGCTGGTCGACGGCAAGTACCAGCGCATCTCATGGGACGTGGCGCTCGACGAGATCAGCGCCAAGCTGATCGAGTTGAGGCAGCAAAGCGGCCCCGATTCCATCTTCGTGGTGGGCTCCTGCAAGCACAACAACGAGCAGGGATACCTGCTCAGAAAGTGGATGTCCCTCTGGGGCAGTAACAACTGCGACCATCAGGCACGAATATGCCACTCCACTACTGTCGCCGGTGTGGCGAATACGTGGGGATACGGTGCGATGACCAACTCGTACAACGACATGCAGAACACGAAGGCTGCGATGTACATCGGCTCGAATGCGGCCGAAGCGCATCCAGTGTCGTTGATGCACATGCTGCACGCCAAGGAAACGGGTGCCAAGATGATCGTGGTCGACCCACGATTCACGCGCACGGCGGCCAAGGCCGACCAGTACGTGCGCATTCGCTCCGGCTCGGACATTCCGTTCCTGTTCGGGGTGCTGTACCACGTCTTCAAGAATGGCTGGGAAGACAAGAAGTACATCAACGACCGTGTCTGGGGCCTTGACAATGTGCGTGACGAAGTGCTGGCCAAGTGGACACCCGACAAGGTGCTCGAGGCCTGCGGCGTCGACGAAGCGACCTGTTTGCAGGTGGCCAAGACCATGGCC
>JAYSVE010000092.1:0-2327 GCA_043718725.1 Methylibium sp. | reverse complement strand
CGACCTGTCGGCCGAGAAGGCGATTGACAACTACGTCAAGGCCGTCGGCAAGGGCTTGTCCAAGATCATGTCCAAGATGGGCGTGTCGACCTACATGTCCTATTGCGGCGCGCAACTCTTCGAGGCCATCGGCCTGGAGAAGACGCTGGTCGACAAGTACTTCCGCGGCACCGCCAGCCAGGTCGGCGGCATCGATGTGTTCGCGGTGGCCGAGGAGGCCCTGCGCATGCACAGAAGCGCCTTCGGCGACGACCCGGTGCTGGCCGACATGCTCGATGCCGGTGGCGAATACGCCTGGCGCGCGCGCGGCGAAGAGCACATGTGGACGCCCGATGCCATCGCCAAGCTGCAGCACAGCGCGCGCTCCGGCAAGTTCGAGACCTACAAGGAATACGCCCAACTCATCAACGACCAGTCGCATCGGCACATGACGCTGCGCGGGTTGTTCGAGTTCAAGGTCGATCCGAGCCGCGCGATCGCGCTCGACGAGGTGGAACCGGCCGCCGAGATCGTCAAGCGCTTCGCCACCGGCGCGATGTCGCTGGGCTCGATTTCGACCGAGGCGCATTCCACCCTGGCCGTGGCGATGAACCGCATCGGCGGCAAGTCCAACACCGGCGAGGGCGGCGAAGACCCGGCCCGCTACCGCAACGAACTCAAGGGCATCCCGATCACCGCCGGCACCAAGATCAGCGACGTGATCGGCGGCAAGGTGATCGTCGCCGACTACGAACTCAAGGCCGGCGACTCGCTGCGCAGCAAGATCAAGCAGGTCGCGTCGGGCCGCTTCGGGGTGACCACCGAATACCTCACCAGCGCCGACCAGATCCAGATCAAGATGGCTCAAGGCGCCAAGCCCGGCGAGGGCGGCCAACTGCCCGGCGGCAAGGTCAGCGAGTACATCGGCATGTTGCGCCATTCGGTGCCCGGCGTGGGCCTCATCAGCCCGCCGCCGCACCACGACATCTACTCGATCGAGGACCTGGCGCAACTCATCCACGACCTGAAGAATGCCAACCAGCGCGCCAGCATCAGCGTCAAGCTGGTCAGCGAAGTCGGCGTGGGCACCATCGCCGCCGGCGTCGCTAAGGCCAAGGCCGACCATGTGGTGATTGCCGGGCACGATGGCGGCACGGGGGCCTCGCCATGGTCGTCCATCAAGCATGCCGGCACGCCCTGGGAGCTGGGCCTGGCCGAGACCCAGCAGACGCTGGTGCTGAACCGCCTGCGCGGGCGCATCCGCGTGCAGGCCGATGGCCAGATGAAGACCGGCCGCGATGTCGTGATCGGCGCGCTGCTGGGTGCCGATGAGTTCGGCTTCGCCACCGCGCCGCTGGTGGCCGAAGGCTGCATCATGATGCGCAAGTGCCACCTCAACACCTGCCCGGTGGGGGTGGCCACGCAAGACCCGGTGCTGCGGGCCAAGTTCCAGGGCCGGCCCGAGCACGTGGTGAACTTCTTCTTCTTCGTCGCCGAAGAAGCGCGCCAGATCATGGCGCAACTGGGCATTGCCAAATTCGACGACCTGATCGGCCGCGCCGACCTGCTCGACACCCGCAAGGGCATCGCCCACTGGAAGGCCAGTGGCCTGGACTTCAGCCGCGTCTTCCACCTGCCCAGCGCACCGGCCGACGTGGCGCGCCGCCAGGTCGAGGAGCAGGACCACGGCCTGGCCCGCGCGCTCGACGTGAAGCTGATCCAGAAGTGCCTGCCCGCGCTGGAGCGCGGTGAGCGCGTTCAGTTCATGGAAGAAGTCCGCAACGGCAACCGCACCGTCGGCGCCATGCTGTCCGGCGAATTGATCCGCCGCCACCCCGAAGGCCTGCCCGACCAGACCATCTTCATCCAGATGGAAGGCACCGGCGGCCAGAGCTTCGGCGCGTTCCTGGCCAAAGGGATCACGCTGTACCTGATCGGCGACGCCAACGACTACACCGGCAAGGGCATGAGCGGCGGGCGCATTGCGATCCGGCCGAGCATCGACTTCCGCGGCGACGCGATGAAAAACATCATCGTCGGCAACACCGTGCTGTACGGCGCGACCAGCGGCGAGGCGTTCTTCCGCGGCGTGGCCGGCGAACGCTTTGCGGTGCGCCTGTCGGGCGCCACCGCGGTGGTCGAAGGCACCGGCGACCACGGTTGCGAATACATGACCGGCGGCACCGTCGCCGTGCTCGGCCAGACCGGGCGCAACTTTGCCGCCGGCATGAGCGGCGGCGTGGCCTATGTGTACGACGACGACGGCCAGTTCGCCAAGCGCTGCAACACCGCGATGGTCGCGCTCGACAAGGTGTTGCCGGCCGCCGAGCAAGAGGCCGGCGTGCCCA
>JAYSVE010000910.1:0-6521 GCA_043718725.1 Methylibium sp. | reverse complement strand
TCTTGCCATTCTGGTCGCCAGCGTCTGCCTGGTGCTGCTGGTGCGCCTGGTCATCCCGGAGCGCCACCGCTGGCAACTGGACGCCGCGGCCCGGCGCGGGTGGCGGGTGTTCAGAGCCTGGGCGCTGCGGGTCTGGCGCTGGCGTTCGCAGCGCAAGCAGGCCGCAGAACTGGCCGAAGAAGCCATTCGGCGCGCCCGCAACGGTGTGGAGCGTGATGGCAACGTCTTGCGGCCCAAGTCGTTCCGCCAGCCGCGCGATTCGCGCGAGCCGCGCAAGCCGCACTGAGCGCGACAAGGGCGACAAGGGCGACCGGGGCCGGCCGTCCTTCGTGGGTTAAGGAAAGTGGCCAAGGCACATTGCCCTGGAGCCGGTGGCGCGCCGGCCAACGGGCGCAGAGCGTTGGCTCAGCGTCGGTGCGATCCCTGCCGCTCACCGTGCCCGCCGCGACGATCACCGTGCTCGCCCGATGCGGGTTCCGCGGTGATGTGGCGATGGTGGAACGGCCTTGGCAAGATGATGCAGGCGCTGAGCATTTGGCTGGCCAGCAGCAGGCCCAACAGGCCCAGGCTGCGGCGGTTCATGTACTTTTTCATCATCATCTCCTCCGGGCCACGACGCAGCCGGTGTCTCGACAACGAAACTGGCGCGTGGCTTGTTGACCGGGCATTGTTTCGCCCCGGTAAAGCGCGCACAGAACACCCAGTGTAGGCGCCTAAACCGAGCCGCGCATCACCGAATCAGCGCGGCGGTGGCGCTGATTTCGCGTCAGACGCCAAGGGCTCGTCGGCCAGGAACAGGGCCGGGTCGACCATGGCTCGGTTCAGGCTCACCGACCAGTGCAAATGCGGCCCGGTGACGCGGCCCGTGGCGCCGACCGCTCCGAGCGTGTCGCCGCCGGCCAGTTGGTCACCGACGCTGACCTGAACCTCGCTCAGGTGGCAGTACATCGTCAACAGGCCGGCGCCGTGGTCCAGCCAGACGGTCTTGCCGTTGAAGAAATAGTCGCCGGTGTCGATCACCCGGCCCGCCAGCGGCGCAAAGACGGTCGTGCCCAGTGGCGCGGCGATGTCCATGCCGCTGTGCGGATTGCGTGACTGGCCGTTGAAGACGCGGCGCAGCCCAAATGAGCTCGAGCGTGGCCCGGCCACCGGCTGACGCATGGCCAGCCCGGTCGGCACGCTGTCGGTGAACGTTTTGACCACCAGCGCCTGGTGCGCGCGCTCGCGCTCGTAGCGCGCGAGGTCGGCCTTGGACAGGTCGACCTTGCCGGGCGGCACCGTCAGGCGCTGCTCGGCGTATTGCATCGGGCCGATCGTGAAGTCCTTGCGCTGCGCCTGCGCCTGTCCGCCGTGGCGCACCAGCACGCTCCCGGTGCCGGGCGCCGCGCCCAGGGCAATGCCCACCACGGCGGTCCAACGCTTGGGCTCACCGATCACCAACACCGGGACATCGCCGGGCAGGCTGGCCTGCGGGCGCTCGGCCGCGGGGCCCAGATCGAGGGTCACCACGCCGCCCGGCACGGGGCGAAAAATGTCCCGCGCGAGCAGCGCGGCGGGCCACAACGCCCACAGCACCGCGGCCATTGCCGCTGCGCCATGACCGCGCCACGGCGAGCACCCTCCGCCCGGCCCGGCTGGGCGCCTTGGAAGGCGGGAAAGGTGTGCGGCTGTCATCCGCGCATTGTGGTGCCAACGCGCTTGTGGGGATTCGCGCCGGGGCATTTGCGAGCCGGCACAATGCCCGTTCCCCGCACCCTTTTCGAGCCGCCATGGATACCGTCCCGTCCGAGCTCTCGTCAACGCTGGATTTCAAAGACACGTCCAACCGTGGCGTCGGCGTTGACCATCCACGTTCAACGCAGAAATCTCCCATGCTCGCGGCCGTTGCGATCACGTTGTTGCGCACACCCACCGCGCTGGCGCCGTTGAGCCCCGAGGAGTCGGCCTGTGTGGTGTCCTTCATGCGCCTGGTCGGGTTCAAGCCCGGCGCCACGGTCATCCGCGAAGGCGACGAGCAGGAAACCGGCTATATGCTGCTGTTGCTGTCCGGCGAAGTCTCGGTGCAAAGGTCGGACACCGGCGACCACGAACCGCTGGTGATCTCGGTCCTGGGCCCCGGCAATCTGATCGGCGAGATGGGCTTGCTCGACGGCGCGCCGCGTTCTGCCACCTGCCTGGCGACCAGCCGCATCGAAGCCGCGGTGCTGTCGCGCGGGGCCTTGAATCAGTTGATTGAACAGCACCCGCAGGTCGGCGCGAAGTTCATGGTCGCGCTGTCGCAACGCATGGCCGAGCGGCTGCGCGCCACCGGCCAGCAGGTGGGCATGTATGCGCAGTTGATGCAGACCATGCAAGCCGAGATCGATGGCTTGAAGAGCCAGTTGCGGGCCTTGACCCAGGCGCGCGACGAGCGCGCTTGAATGGCCACGCGGGGCAGGTCGAACAGCGGGTGGGTCAGGGCCTTGGCGCGGCGGGCAGCGCCATCTGTTGTTCAAGAAAGTGCACGAAGGCCAGCACCTCGGCCACCGCCAGGTAAAGCTGTTCGGGGATGTGCTCGTCGAGGTCGACTTGCATCAGCAGGTTGACCAGTGCCGGCGAGTCGTGCACGAACACGCCGGCGCCGCGGGCTTGTTCGACGATGCGCTCGGCCATCAACCCGTAGCCCTTGGCCACCACCGTCGGCGCGTGCTGGCCGGCCCGGTAGGACAGGGCGACCGCCGACGGGCGATCAGGATTTTTCGGCGGCGTCATGGCTGCACCCTAAGCGCCGCGTGCGGCCCCGCCAGGCTCATGTTGTGCCGATGGGTCCGACGCAGTTGAAGTCTCAAGCGTCAACGCCGTGAGAGTCAGGCCCGCGGCCTGCAGCGCCGACGCCAGGCGCGCGCGGTGGCGGTTGACGAGCGCCGCACCGGTGTCGCTTCCCAAGGTCAGGGCCAGTGTGACCTGTGACCCGACCACCCGCACTTGCGCTCCCAGAGCACCGAGGCCGGGCAGGTCGAGATGGAGCCGGGTGGTCCAGGCCGGCGCGGGTTCGGTGCCGTCGCCGCGGCCGTCACCGGCGGGTTCGTCGTCGGGCCCGTCGTCCTGGGCTTGATCGGCATCGCGCCGCAGGCTCAGGTCGACGCGCTGGCCCGGCCAGGCGAAACCACCGAGCGCCATCGGTTGGCCGTCCAGCACATCGAGCTGGCGCTGAAGCAGGCCGCCCAACTCGGCGCTCGCGGCATCGCGAACGTCGGCCGAAGCCTCCTTCAACCCGAGCGCCGCGCGCGCCTGGGGCTCGCGGTTCAGGCTGTCCAGCGGCATCCGGCCTTCGGCCCAGGCGCGCAGGTGCGATTCATAGAACAACCCGCTGTGGCGGACGGCCCCTGCCAGCGACGCCGCCAGTTCCTTGGCCGGGGCCAGAGGGTCGGTGAGCAGCACCGTCGTGGTAGCAGGGCCGGCCAGCGTCGCGGCCGAGCGCAGCAGCTCGCCGGTGTACAGCGCCGCCTCGCTGAAGTCGACGGCGACCGAGCCTGCGGCCGACGCGGCGTTCGCCGCAACCCACACGAAGGCCAGGCGCGGCGTGAGCGAGGCGACCTCCAGCATCAGCGTGTCGCCGGGCCTGGCCTGCGTCAAACCCGTGGGCGTTGCGCCCGGCTGTCCGGCGGCAAGCTGCAAGGTCAGCAACCCGGCCTTCACCTGGACCCGCAAGCGATCGTTGGGCAGTTGTTCGAGGACCTGCGCCGGCACGCGCTCGCCGATCGCCAGTGGCGGTGCCTTGTCACGCGAGGCGTCGACCAAGAGCACGGCGCCACTCAACTCGGGCGCCAAGGCGCCCACGCGTGCGCCCGGCGCAATGGCCTGCACCGGTTGCCCCGCGCTGCCGGTTGGTCCGAGTGGTTTCATGCGCAGTTGGGTCGGATGAGGCGAATCGCCTCATTGGGCGTCGCCGCTGCCATCGTCAATAGGGCTTGCGGCCGATGACGTTGCCCGGCGGGCCGTAGTTGCAGGCCACGATCAGCGAGTTCCGGCAGATCGCCTGGCCGCAGCCCAGCAGCGTGGTTTGGCGCCACACCATTTGGGTGTAGTGACCGGCCGGCGCCCAACTCGATTCGGTCAGCGGGCCGCCGTGATAGTCCTTCTTTTCGGCCGCCCAGGTCTTGGCCGCGTCGACCGCCTTGTACGCACCGAACGTGCCCTGAAAAAGGTTCTCGCCGTAAGCATTCGGGCTGCGATGCTTCATCTGGCACCCGCTTCTGGCCAACTGGTCGGCCCATTGCTGTGCATGGGCGGCGATCTCGGTGGACCATTTCAATGGCGCGACGCCGACTTCGGCGCGCACCTGGTCGTGGTGCGCGGAGATCGCGTCGATGTCCTGTGGCGCCATGCCATGGGCGGGCAGGGCGGCCCGGGTGGCCGCGGTGGCGGCCGGTTTGAGCGCCTGCGCATTCAAGCCGGTTTGCGGCGCGGCGCAGCCGGCCAGCACCAGCCAGCACAGCGCGAATCCGTGGAGTCCTTGAACCATCGCCTGCCTTCGGTTGAGCGTCGATCGCGGGTCTCGCCGCTACTTGCTCCAGGTGTCCTTCAGCGTCGTCGTTCGGTTGAACACCAGTCGGCCGGCTGCGTGGTCCTGGCGGTCCGCGACAAAGTAGCCGTGCCGTTCGAACTGGAACCGGTCCTCGGCCTGCGCCGACGCAAGACCCGGCTCGACGAACGCCTGCACCGTCTGCTTGCTGTGCGGGTTCAACACGCTCAAGAAGTCGCGCCCTCCCAGGTCGGGTTGCGCTTCGGTGAACAGGCGGTCGTACAAGCGCACCTGCGCCGGCAGGCCGGTGCTGACGCTGACCCAGGTGACGACGCCCTTGACCTTGACCGCGTCGGCGCCCGGCGTGCCACTCTTGGTGTCGGGCACCAGCGTGGCCAGCACGGCGGTGACATGGCCCTGGGCGTCCAACTCGCAGCCGGTGCATTCGACCACGTAGCCGTACTTGAGCCGGCTCCTGCTGCCGGGCTGGGCCACGCCGGCGGCGTCCGCGCGAGGTGGGCTCAGGCGGAAGAAGCCCTTGCTCGGCACTTCCATGAAGTCCTCGCGTTCGATCCAGACCTGGTTCGCTAACACGAAGTCGCGTTGGCCGCGCTCCGGGTGCGCCGGGTGGACCGGCGCGTGGCAAGGCTCGCGGTGCGAGTCGCTGCCGAACAGCGCGGCGAAGTTGGTGAGCTTGAGCAGCAGCGGCTCCAGCACCACACAGGCGCGCGGCGCCTTGGGATCGAGGTCGTCGCGCAAGGCGATGTCCAGCGAGGAATAGTCGATCCAGCCGCCGGCCTTGCTGACGCCGCTGCGTTCGGCCAGCAGTTGCAGGCTCTCGGGCGTGTAGCCGCGCCGGCGCATGCCGACCAGCGTCGGCAGGCGCGGGTCGTCCCAGCCGTCGACGTGGCCTTCGTCCACCAACTGGCGCAGCTTGCGCTTGCTGGTGACGATGTAGGTCAGGTTCAGGCGTGCAAATTCGTACTGGTGCGGTCGCGGCTGTTGCAGCAGGCCCAGTGTGCACAAGGTGTCCAGCAGCCAGTCGTAGAACGGGCGCTGGTCTTCGAACTCCAGCGTGCAGATGCTGTGGGTGATGTTCTCCAGCGCGTCCTCGATCGGGTGCGCGTAGGTGTACATCGGGTAGATGCACCAGCGGTCGCCGGTGTTGTGGTGCGTCGCCCGCTTGATGCGGTACAGCGCCGGGTCGCGCAGGTTGATGTTGGGGTGCCCCATGTCGATCTTCGCGCGCAGCACCATTGCGCCGTCGGCATGTTGGCCGTCGCGCATTTCGCGCAAGCGCAGCAGGTTGTCGGCCGGGCTGCGGTGGCGAAACGGGCTGTCCCGGCCGGCATGGCCGAAGTCGCCGCGGTGGGCGCGAATTTCTTCGGCGCTTTGCTCGTCGACATAGGCGTGGCCCGCCTCGACGAGCGCCTCGGCCGCGCGGTACATGAAGTCGAAGTAGTTGCTCGCGAAATAAAGGTGGCTGCGGCTGGCGCCGGACTGCCGCGGGTCCGGCGCTTGCCAGTCGAAGCCCAGCCACTTCACCACGTCGATGATGGCGTCGACGTATTCCTGTTCTTCCTTCTCGGGGTTGGTGTCGTCGAAGCGCAGGTGACAGACCCCGCCGAAGTCGCGCGCCAGACCGAAGTTCAAGCAGATGCTCTTGGCGTGGCCGATGTGCAGGTAGCCGTTGGGCTCGGGCGGGAATCGGGTGCGGATGCGTGCCGCGTCGAGCGGGCCGGCCGCATGGTGTGCCGCATCGCCCGGCGTGCCGGCGAAGTGCCGGCCGGCATAGGTGCCCGCTTCGAGGTCGCGCTCGATGATGGCGCGCAGGAAATTGCTGGGCTTGGCGTGAAGATCTTCTTTGGCGGCAGACATGCAGGGGAATCGCTCCGGGAGTCGATCGATTCTATCGACCGGCCTGCGGGCGTAACGACTGCTTGCAGGTGCCGCGCGTGGGGTCGGTCCACCGAATGCGCCCCGGCGGCGTTGCGCGTTCAGGCCTGCGCCATTCTGC
>JAYSVE010000909.1:0-6524 GCA_043718725.1 Methylibium sp. | reverse complement strand
ACGGGCCGGCCGCCGAGGTGATGAAGGCGATGAACGGCCAGGCCGGCGCCAAGCCCGGCGGCGGCGCGCAGGTGGTCGAGATGGCTTCCGCCGCGCGCGCCGCCGCGGCGAACATGGGCAAGGGGACGGTGTCGTGAGCAGTGCCGCGCTGACCGGCATGGGCGTCGACCGGCACATCGATTCGAACCTGCGCGCCCACCTGCGCGAGGCCCGCTCTCTGGCGCGCTGGTCGCTGGCGGTGCTGCTGCTGGGGCTGGTGCCGGTGGTGGGCTGGATGAGCTTTGCGCCGCTCGCGTCGGCCGTGGTGGCGCAGGCCTTTGTCAAGGTCGACCTCGACCGGCGCCCGGTCCAGCATGCCGAGGGCGGGCTGGTGCGCGAGGTTCGGGTGCGCGACGGCCAACGCGTGGCGGCCGGCGAGACGCTGCTGGTGCTGGGCGACGTGGCGGTGGACGCCGATGTCAATCGGCTCGGCTATCGCGTGCTGTCCGAGCGGGCCAGCCTGGCGCGTCTGGAGTCGGAGCAGGCCTCGGCCGCCAGGTTGACCTTCTCCGCCGAGCTTCAGGCCGCCGCAAAGTCCGATGCGCGGCTGGCCGGGCAAATGCTCAAGGAGCGCTCGCTGTTCGACGCGCGCCGCGACGCGCTGCATGGGCAGGTGGCGCTGCTGCGCTCGCAGCGCGACCGGATCGGCCAGGAGCGCGAGGCCCTGCGCGCGCAGGTGAGCCAGGCGAGCGAATCGCTGCGCCACCAGAAGGCCGAACTGGAAACCAACCGCAACCTGCTGAAGGACGGCTTCATTTCAGCCACCCGCATCTCGCAGTTGGAAGCCACGGTCGCCGACTACGGCGTCAAGATCGAAGAGAAGCGCTCCGAGATCGCGCGTGCCGAGCAGCGCCTGCTCGACACCGACCTGCGCATCAAATCGTTGGAGAGCGACTACCGCCAGCAGGCCAGCGACCAATTGAAGGTCAACTCGGCCAAGCTCGCCGAGATCCAGCAGGAGCAGCGCAAGACGGTCGACGCGTCGAGCCGGCAGGTGATCGTGGCGCCGGTGGCCGGCGACGTGATCAACCTCAAGTTCACCGCGCCCGGCGGCGTGGTGTCGCCGCGCGAGCCCATCGCCGACATCGTGCCCAGCAACCCTCGGCTGGTGGTCGAGGCCCACCTGCGCACCGAAGACGTGGCGCGGGTTCAGCAGGGGCAGGGCGCGGAGATTCGCTTCACGGCGTTCAATGCCCGCAACACCAAGCTGGTGGAGGGCAAGGTGTTCTACGTGGCCGCCGACCGCACGGTCGACCGCAGCACCAACCAGCCTTACTACGTGGCGCTGGTCGAGGCCGATGCCACCTCGCTGGCTCAGGCCGGCGAGATCAAGCTGCAGGCTGGCATGCCGGCCGAGGTGTTCATCAAGGGCGAGGAACGCACGCCGATGCAATACCTGGTCGAGCCGGTGACGCAGGTGCTGCGCAGGGCCGGGCGCGAGCGTTAGGGCACCCTAGACGCTTTGCGATTCAAGCTGCGCGCTGAGCTCCAGCCAGCGCGCTTCGAGCGTCTCGATCTCGTCGCCGACCTGCTTCAGGCGCTTGCCCTGTTCGGCCCGCTGCGACGGGGTCAGCCCGGCGGCGCCCAGCGCCGCTTCGCACGCCTCACGGGCAGTCATCAACACGCCGAGCCGGTGGTCGATGCCGGTGAGCTCCTTGCGCAGCGGCTTCAGGTCGTCGCTGCGCTGCTGGCGCACTGACGCCGCCGCCCGGCGGTCGGGTCCCTTGCCGGAGGCCACGGCCGCCGCGGGGCTTGCCGCCACGGCCGGCGCCGGCTTGGCGGCGTCGCGCTTGCGCCTGGCCTTGTCGCCCTTGCTCTGGTCGCGCGAGGCTTCGCGCGACTGCTCCAGCAACCAGCGTTGGTAGTCGTCCAGGTCGCCGTCGAAGGGCTGGATCGCGCCACCGGTGACGAGCCAGAACTCGTCGCACACCTCGCGCAGCAGGGCGCGGTCGTGGCTCACCAGCAGCACCGTGCCTTCGAACTCGTTCAGCGCCATGCTCAGCGCCTCGCGGGTCGTCAGGTCCAGGTGGTTGGTCGGCTCGTCCATCAACAGCAGGTTGGGGCGCTGCCACACCAGCATCGCCAGCACCAGGCGCGCCTTCTCGCCGCCCGACAAGGTGCCCACGGCCTGCGTGACCATGTTGCCGACAAAACGGAACGAGCCCAGAAAGTCGCGCAGTTCCTGCTCGCGCGCCGCTGGGCCCACATCGCGCGCCAGCCGCACCATGTGCATCAACGGGCCGTCGTCGAGTGACAGCACGTCAAGCTCCTGTTGCGCGAAGTACCCGATCGTCAGCCCCTTGCCTTCGGTGATCTCGCCGGCCAGCGGCAGCAGTTCGCGCGCGATCGTCTTGACCACGGTCGACTTGCCCTGCCCGTTGGCGCCGAGGATGCC
Source organism: Methylibium sp. (assembly GCA_043718725.1). Lineage (GTDB taxonomy): Bacteria > Pseudomonadota > Gammaproteobacteria > Burkholderiales > Burkholderiaceae_C > LGRD01. Next base: position 4,090 of record JAYSVE010000909.1, on the reverse strand, counting down.
GATGCGCTGCCCCGCCAACACCGATCGGTTGATGTTCTCGACGATGCGTTTGGGCACGCCGCCGGCCTCGGGCGCCGGGTAGCCGCAGGCCACGCCCGAGAACGCCAGCATCGGGTTGGGCAGGTTCATCGGCTCGCGAAACTCGAACTGGAAGTCGCCGCTGGTCAGCACCGGCGCCAGCCTTTCCATGCGTGCCAGCGCCTTGACCCGGCTTTGGGCCTGCTTGGCCTTGCTGGCCTTGGCCTTGAAGCGGTCGATGAACTTCTGCAGGTGCGCCATGCGTTCCTGCTGCTTCTCGTAGCCGGCCTGCTGCTGCAACATGCGCTCGGCGCGCATCTCTTCAAACGCCGTGTAGTTGCCGGTGTAGCGGGTCAGCTTGGTCTCGTCCAGGTGCAGCGTGACCCGGGTGATGGCGTCCAGAAATTCGCGGTCGTGGCTGATGACGATCATCGTGCCCTCATAGCGTTGCAGCCAGGCCTCGAGCCAGACCAGCGCGTCCAGGTCAAGGTGGTTGGTGGGCTCGTCGAGCAGCATCAGGTCGGCCGGACACATCAACGCGCGGGCCAGTTGCAGGCGCATGCGCCAGCCACCGGAAAAGCTGTTGACGGGCGCATCGAGCTGCTCCAGCTTGAAGCCCAGGCCCATCAGCATCGCCTGGGCGCGCGGGCGCGCCTCAAAGCCGCCGGCGTCGCTGATGGCATGGTGGGCGTCGGCCATGGCATGGCCATCGTCGTCGACCTCGGCTTGCACGAGCTGCGCCTGCGCCTCCATCAGGCGGGTGTCGCCCTGCAGCACGAACTCGGTCGCGCCCTCGTCTGTTTCGGGCATCTCCTGGGCCACCTCGGCGATGCGCCAGCGCGGTGGCATGTCGACGTCGCCGCCGTCGGCGTGCAGCTTGTTCGTCAACAGCGCAAACAGCGACGACTTGCCGGCGCCGTTGCGCCCGACCAGGCCGATCTTTTCGCCCGGCTGCAGGGTGACGCTGGTGCTGTAGAGAACCACCTTGACGCCGCGGCGCAACGTCACGTCGCGCAGCGTGATCATGGCTTGCTCCAGCGCCACAGCGCGTCGCGCGTCACCAGCAGCACCTGGTTGCGACCGGCGCTGGTGTCCAGCCAGGCGACCTCCAGGCGCCGGAAGGCATGCTCGAAATGATGGCGCTCGTTGCCGATCTCCAGCACCAGCACGCCCTGCGCCGTCATGCGGGCGGGCGCGTCGCGCAGTACTCTGCGGACCAGGTCCATGCCGTCCTCACCGCCGGCCAGCGCCATCCTGGGTTCGGCACGGTACTCGGGCGGCAGCGCGGCCATGCTTTGGTTGTTGACGTACGGCGGGTTGCACACGATCAGGTCGTAGGGGCCGCGCACGCGGTCGAGCAGGTCCGACGGCATCAGCGTGATGCGTTGGCCCAGGCCATGTTTGTCGACGTTGATGCGGGCCACGGCCAGCGCGTCGTCGGACACGTCGGACGCGTCGACCACCACGTCCGGGTAGGCCATGGCCGCAATCACCGCCAGGCAGCCGCTGCCGGTGCACAGGTCGAGCACGGCATGGGTGGTTTCGGACAGCCAGGCATCGAGCGTGCCTTCGTCTTCGCCATCGGCCAGCAGTTCGGCGATGAACGAACGCGGCACGATGACCCGTTCGTCGACATAAAACGGCACGTTTTGCAGCCAGGCCTCACGCGTCAGGTAGGCCGCCGGCAAGCGGGTCGAGATGCGCAGGTCGACCACGGTCTCGACCTTGGCCAGCACCTCGGCACCGACGACATTGCCGACCCGCGTCTCCAGCGCATCCAGCGGCAGCCCCATGGCCCACAGCACCAGCCAGGCGGCTTCGTCGAAGGCGTTGGTCGTGCCATGCCCAAACGAAACGCCCGCCTGTTTGAGGCGGGCGCTTTGCGCGGTGATGAGTTCAATGATGGTCATGACAAAAGACGTTCCAGGGTGGTTCGGTAGATGTTCTTCAGGACGTCGATGCTGGCCACGTCGACCGATTCGTCGATCTTGTGGATGCTGGCGTTGACCGGGCCGAATTCAACCACCTGGGCGCAGATCTTGGCGATGAAGCGGCCGTCCGAGGTGCCGCCGGTGGTGGAGAGTTCGGTCTTGACGCCGGTGTGCGCATGGATGGCCTGTGATAGCGCCTCGCTCAAATCGCCCACCGGCGTCAGGAAGGGTTCGCCGCCCAGCGTCCAGGCCAGGTCGTAGTTCAGGCCGTGACCGTCGAGCACGGCATGGACGCGATCCTTCAGCGACTGCGGCGTCGCCTCGGTCGAGAAGCGGAAATTGAAATCGATCAACACCTCGCCAGGAATCACGTTGCCGGCGCCGGTGCCGGCGTGAATGTTGGAGACCTGCCAGCTCGTGGCCGGGAAGTAGGCGTTGCCACGGTCCCATTCGATGCGCGTCAATGCGGCGAGCGCCGGCGCCACCAGGTGGATGGGGTTGGCGGCCAGGTGCGGGTAGGCAATGTGGCCCTGCACCCCTTTGACGGCCAGCCGGCCCGACAGCGAGCCGCGCCGGCCGTTCTTGATCATGTCGCCCAAACGCGCCACCGACGTGGGTTCGCCGACGATGCAATAGTCCGGCCGGACGCCGCGCGCCTTGAGCCATTCGCACACCCTGACGGTGCCTTCGGTGGCCGGGCCTTCTTCGTCGCTGGTCAGCAACAACGCCAGCGAGCCCTTGTGCCGCGGCTGCGCGGCGACAAACTCCTCGGCGGCCACCACCATGCAGGCCAGCGATGTTTTCATGTCGGCCGCGCCACGGCCGAACAGCCTGCCGCCGCGGTGGCTGGGCACGAAGGGGTCGCTGTGCCATTGTTCGAGCGGGCCGGTGGGCACCACGTCGGTGTGCCCGGCCAGGACCAGCAACTTGGGCGCGGGCGCGGTACCGGCTCGCAGCGCCCACAGGTTGGTGACGGCCTGCGCGCCGCCGCCGAACACCAGCGCCTCGCAGGTGAAACCCACCGCGCCCAGGCGCTCGGCCATCAGCGCCTGGCAGCCGCCGTCCTCAGGCGTGACCGTCGGGCGCGCCAGCAGTTGTTCGGTCAGACGCAGCGCGTTGGACATCGATGCGGCCGGCAATCAGTACCGCAACAAGCTGCCGGCGCGCGTCGAAAGCTCCTCCGGCCGCACGTCGAGCGTGAGGTCGGTGAAGGTGGCGTGTTCGGTCTGGTCTTCCTTCTTGACCGGCAAGCGCGACGCCGGCTGCATGTCGTTCTCGAGGCGCCACATCAGGTTGGTCGGCGAATCTGCAAACGCCAGGCCTTCTTCGCGCGAGATCAGGCCGGCGCCGATCAGCCGCGCCAGGTCTTTCTCGAAGGTCTGCGAGCCCTCGGACAGTGATTTCTCCATCGCCGCCTTGACGCCGGTGAAGTCGCCCGCCTCGATCAGCTCGGACACCAGTTGGGTGTTGATCAACACTTCGACCGCCGGAATGCGCCCGCCCGCGGTGGCGCGCACCAGGCGCTGCGAGATCACCGCGCGCAGGCCCGCCGCCAGGTCGGCCAGCAACACCGGGCGCGCCTCGGGCGAATAGAACGACAGAATGCGGCCCATTGCGTGGTAGCTGTTGTTGGCGTGCAGCGTGGACAACACCAGGTGGCCGGACAGCGCATAGGAGATCGCCGCCGACATGGTTTCGCGGTCGCGAATCTCGCCGATCATGATGCAGTCGGGCGCCTGGCGCATGGCGTTCTTCAGGCCGGTCTGCAGCGACTGCGTGTCGCGTCCGACCTCGCGCTGGTTGACCATCGACTTCTTGTTGCTGAACAAGAACTCGATCGGGTCTTCGACCGTCAGGATGTGGCCGGCGAGTTGCTGGTTGCGTTGCTCCAGCATCGCCGCCAGCGTGGTGCTCTTGCCGGTGCCGGTGGCGCCCACCATCAGCACCAGGCCGCGCTTTTCCAGCACCAGGTTGCTCAACACGTTGGGCAGGTTCAGGCTTTCCATGCTCGGGATCAGGAACGGAATGCAGCGAAACACCGCGGCCACCGTGCCGCGCTGCTTGAAGGCGCTCAAGCGAAAACTGCCCAGCCCGGTCAGGCCGATGCCGACGTTGAGGTCGCCGGTTTCGTCCAGGTCTTC
>JAYSVE010000908.1:0-6526 GCA_043718725.1 Methylibium sp. | reverse complement strand
GCGAACTGGCCGCGTTCGCGCAGTTCGCCTCCGACCTGGACGAAGCCACCCGCAAGCAGCTCGACCGCGGCGCGCGCGTGACCGAACTGCTCAAGCAGGCACAGTACTCGCCGCTGCCGATCTCGATGATGGCCGCCACGCTGTTCGCCGTGAACAAGGGCTTCACCGACGACATCGACGTGAAGAAGGTGCTCGCCTTCGAACACGGCCTGCACCAGCACCTGAAGTCCAGCCACGCCGCGCTGCTGCAAAAAATCGACGACAGCAAGCAACTCGACAAGGACGCCGAGGCCGAGCTGACCGGCGCCGTGGCCGCGTTCAAGAAGTCCTTCGCCTGAGCTCGACAAGCCCGAACCCGGAGACTCGCCATGGCAGCAGGCAAAGAGATACGCGGCAAGATCAAGAGCGTCGAGAACACCAAGAAGATCACCAAGGCGATGGAGATGGTCGCCGCCTCCAAGATGCGCAAGGCGCAGGAGCGCATGCGCGCCGCGCGGCCGTACAGCGACAAGATCCGCAACCTCGCCGCCAACCTGTCGAAGGCCACGCCCGAATACAAGCACCCGTTCATGATCAAGCACGACGCGGTCAAGGTCGCCGGCTTCGTCGTGGTCAGCACCGACAAGGGCTTGTGCGGCGGCCTCAACACCAACGTGCTGCGCGCCGTCACGCAGAAGCTCAAGGAACTCGACGGCCAGGGCGTCAAGGCCGAAGCGGTGGCCATCGGCAACAAGGGGCTGGGTTTTCTGAACCGGGTCGGGGTCAAGGTGGTGTCGCAAGCCACCCACCTGGGCGACAAGCCGCACCTCGAAAAGCTCATCGGCCCGGTCAAGGTGCTGCTCGACGCCTATGCGGCCGGCAAGCTGAACGCCGTCTACCTTTGCTACACCCGCTTCATCAACACCATGAAGCAGGAGCCGGTGGTGCAGCAGTTGTTGCCGCTGAGTTCTGAATCGATGGTCGCCGACAACGGCGGGCCGGGCTGGGACTACATCTACGAACCCGACGCGCAGGCCGTGATCGACGAGTTGCTGGTGCGTTACGTCGAAGCGCTGGTCTACCAGGCGACGGCCGAGAACATGGCCTCGGAGCAATCGGCGCGCATGGTCGCCATGAAGTCGGCCACCGACAACGCCGGCAGTGTGATCGGCGAGTTGAAGCTGGTCTACAACAAGACCCGGCAAGCAGCGATCACCAAAGAACTCTCCGAAATCGTCGCCGGTGCCGCCGCCGTCTAGCGCGCCCCAGCGTCGAATCAAGTACCAAGAATCTGCTTTTCAAAGGATACGAACATGGCTGCTACCCAATCCGCGCCCAAAGAATCGACCCAATCGGCGGGCAAGATCGTCCAGTGCATCGGCGCCGTGGTCGACGTGGAATTCCCGCGCCACGCCATGCCCAAGATTTACGACGCGCTCAAGCTCGAAGGCTCCGGCCTGACGCTCGAAGTGCAGCAGCAGTTGGGCGACGGTGTGGTGCGCACGATTGCGCTGGGCTCCAGCGACGGCCTGCGCCGCGGCCTGATGGTGACCAACACCGCCAAGCCCATCATGGTGCCGGTGGGCCGCGCCACCTTGGGCCGCATCATGGACGTGCTCGGTTCGCCGATCGACGAGCGCGGCCCGGTGAGTCATGAGCTCACGATGTCCATCCACCGCAAGCCGCCGGCCTACGACGAGCTGAGCCCGTCGCAAGACCTGCTGGAAACCGGCATCAAGGTGATTGACCTGGTGTGCCCGTTCGCCAAGGGCGGCAAGGTCGGCCTGTTCGGCGGCGCCGGCGTGGGCAAGACGGTGAACATGATGGAGCTGATCAACAACATCGCCAAGGCGCACAGCGGCCTGTCGGTGTTTGCCGGCGTGGGCGAGCGCACCCGTGAGGGCAACGACTTCTATCACGAGATGGCCGATTCGGGCGTCGTGAACCTGGAGAAGCTCGAAGACTCCAAGGTCGCGATGGTCTATGGCCAGATGAACGAGCCCCCGGGCAACCGCCTGCGTGTGGCGCTGACCGGCCTGACCATCGCCGAGTCGTTCCGCGACGAAGGCAAGGACGTGCTGTTCTTCGTCGACAACATCTACCGCTACACGCTGGCCGGCACCGAAGTGTCGGCGCTGCTGGGCCGCATGCCGTCGGCCGTGGGCTACCAGCCGACGCTGGCCGAAGAAATGGGCCGGCTGCAGGAGCGCATCACGTCGACCAAGGTCGGCTCGATCACGTCGATCCAGGCCGTCTACGTGCCGGCCGACGACCTGACCGACCCGTCGCCGGCGACGACCTTCGCCCACCTCGACTCCACCGTGGTGTTGTCGCGCGACATCGCCTCGCTGGGCATCTACCCCGCCGTCGATCCACTCGACTCGACCAGCCGCCAGCTCGACCCCAACGTCGTCGGCGAAGAGCACTACACCGTGGCGCGCCAAGTGCAGGGCATCCTGCAGCGCTACAAGGAGCTGCGCGACATCATCGCCATCTTGGGCATGGACGAGCTCGCCCCGGAAGACAAGCTGGCCGTGGCCCGCGCGCGCAAGATCCAGCGCTTCCTGAGCCAGCCGTTCTTCGTCGCCGAGGTGTTCACCGGCTCACCGGGGAAGTACGTGACGCTCAAGGAAACCATCCGCGGTTTCAAGATGATCGCCGACGGCGAGTGCGACAGCCTGCCGGAGCAGGCCTTCTACATGGTCGGCACGATCGATGAGGCGATCGCCAAAGCCAAAACGATCCAGTAAGCGGCGCAGTCGACCCGGGAGCCGCGTTGCCGTACTCACCGGCCACCAGGCCGGTTCCGTGCGGCGCCTTGCTCCCGGCCCGACCGCTTGCTTTCCGAATCGTTTTGAACACTGAAGAACTGGAGTTGACATGGCAACCCTGCACGTCGATGTGGTTTCCGCCGAAGAGAGCATCTTCTCCGGCGAGGCGAAGTTCGTGGCGCTGCCCGGTGAAATGGGCGAGTTGGGCATCTACCCGCGCCACACGCCGCTGATCACCCGCATCAAGCCGGGCGCGGTGCGCATCTTGCGCGCCGACACCGACGAAGAAGAGTTCGTGTTCGTCGCCGGCGGCATTCTCGAAGTGCAACCCGGCACCGTCACCGTGCTGGCCGACACCGCCATCCGCGGCCGCGACCTGGACGAAGCCAAGGCCAGTGAAGCCAAGACGCGCGCCGAAGAAGCCATGAAAAACGCCAAGAGCGACATCGACTTCGCCAAGGCGCAGGGCGAGTTCGCCGCGATGGCGGCGCAGATTGCGGCGTTGAGGAAGTTCCGCAAGAAGTGAGCTGGCGGCACTGACTCGCGTGGCCACTGCCTCGAAGTCTCAGTTTTATGTGTAACTGGCAGATCCGGTAGCTGTACGGACAACCAGTTCAGCGGATGAAATCAAATTCACGAGTTCAATCAGCTGGCGTGATTGCGCGTAAGAGGGGGCGCCAATCGCAGATCGGATGGAGTCAGGAAGTTGAAAAGCAGAGAAGTCCATCCACATTTGTAGGGATGGAAAACCGTGAGGCAGTGCTACAACATCCGTACAGTCCTAGTCAAGCAGGGATTGATGTTGCGGTGCACAATCGTGCTCTGTGGTCTTCATAGGACCTGAAAATGACCGACAAGACTCGAACTCAGGTAGTGAAAGCGTTCGTCAAGGGATTGGAGCGAGGCCTGTTCGCGCCTGTGAACTTCGGCCATGGCTCAACTGTTGACCTTCCCGAAATTGAGTCGGTGAAGATCAAACCGGTATCTGTACGCGTTCGGCATGGCGAGAGCGGCGGAGTCAAACAGGACTGGGTGAATATTGGCAGCTACATAACAAAAGCGAGTGAATCGTATGGCAGCAAAGTTGCCCTCGAATCGGCCGCCAAGTCAACCATCATCCGTAGTCAGTCGGGGTCAACATACAGTCGACGTGCGCGACGCGCTGCCGCGGTCGCCTCAGCAAAGTAGAGAAGTTATCGCAGCTTCGTACGAGGGGTACGAAGGGCCTCTACCGCTCCCGATCCACATCGAGCACTACGATAGAGTTCTTCCGGGAGCGGCAGAGCGAATTTTCGCGATGGCAGAGGCCGAGCAGCGTTCTCGCTTGGCCATCGATCAAAGCGAATCTCTCGTGGCTACCGACATTGCACGTCGCGAAATTTCTCTCCAAGAAAAGGCGATCGGCGGTCGACTGCGCCTGGAAGGTCTCGGCATGTGGTTAGGCTTTGCCTCCACAATCCTTGTCGTTGGCGCGGCACTGACATTCACCGTCTTGGCTCCCGAACGAATCGAGAAGATCGGCGCATTCGCTATTGGCTTCTTGTACGCAGCCGCACAAGTTGTCGCCGCATATCGGAGGAAAGAGCCGTCAGAGCCCGACTCGGCCTCTGGCGAAGTGGCAAAGCCAAAGAAGGGGCGCGGCCGTTAGGTCAAGGCCAGACTGAAACACTACCCCGGCACCCGGCCGGCAGGCTTTGGCGTTCCAGGGTAACGGCGCCGGCCGTCGTCAGCTGTCGTCGATGCGCACCAGCACCCGACCCGCCTCCACGCGGCTGGCGTAGACGCCGATGTTCGCGGTGACCGGCGCGCACAGTGCGCGGCCATCGCGCACATCAAAGCGGCCCTGGTGCAAGGGGCATTCGATCTCGAACCCTTCCAGGAAGCCGTCGCACAGCCGCGCCGCGCCGTGGGTGCACAGGTTGTCGGTGGCGTGCGGAACGCCGTCCACACAATGCAATGCAATCTCGCCGCCCTGCAACGCAACAGCGATGCTCGCACCTTCGAACAAGTCGTCGGCGGCTGCGACATCGATCCAGGTTTCGGGTGGATTCATCAGATCGGATAGATGATGGCGTTGGGAATCAACTCGCTGTCGAACACACAAAGCTTGGTCACGAATCGCAGGCCCTCGGGCGTGGCGCGAACCGTGTCGATGGAGCGGCCGACGTTGAAGACCTGGGTCAACTCGCTCGGCTTGGTGCGGAACACCGCATAGTTCGCTTCGCACTGAATGTCCCCGCCCTCGACCTTCAGCACGCGTGGCAGGCCGATCACATGGCGCTGGTAGTACGGGTCGTGGAACAGGGTTTCCTTGATGCCGTAGGCGCGGTCCTTCAGCATGCCTTTGCTTTCGAAGGACAAGGTGGCCAGCGGAAGGCCGCGGTCGAAGTTTTCACGTGGCTGCAGGCGGTAGCTGCAATCGTCGGTGAAGAAGTCGGGCCAGCGGCCCCAGTCGCCCGCGTCGAGTGTGGCGGCGTAGTCAGCGTAGAGCGCGGCCAGGGCCAGGTACTGCGCGGGGTCGATCACAGTCAAAGCTCCATCACCTTGCGCCAATACGCGTACATGCCCCGGATCAGCGTTTCGGTGACCTGGTGTTCGGTGTCGCCCACCTCGCGGCCGCCCAGTTCGACCAATGTGTGTTGAGCCGCGTCGGCGCAAAAATTCTGCTGGCTGAATTCGATCACCTCGCCGTCGTCGGCCGACACAAAACCGGCCGGCCCGAACAGGTTGGCCTGGCGCAGGCGCCGGCGGGTCATCTCCGGCGTGTCGTCGTCAAAACCGAAATGCGTCCAGACGAAGTCGAACGCGTTGGGCCCGCGCGGCTGGATGTGGCGGGTCGACACGCTGTTGACCTGCTGCTGGAAGATCACGCTGGGGAACACCGTCATCATCACCGCACTGGGCCCGCCCCACCAGGCCTCGGGCACCACGTCGAGGAAGCGGTCGTCGTTCAGGGTCATCGAGGCCTTGAAGCTGGTCACACCGGCCGTCACGTCGGCACTCGCCTTGGCGGTGCCGCGGGTGGAAATCATCGCCGCGTGGCGCCCTTGCGGGTCCATGCGCAATTGCGACTTGTTGTCGGCGCGCCAAAGCCCGAAGGTCACGAACCAGGTGTGCAGCAGCCCCGGGTGGTAGGGGTCCTTGATGTTCTCCTGCATCAGCTTCCAGTTGCCCGGGATGCGCTGGCGGCTGTGACCCAGCAGGGTGAGCTTGCGGCCGTTGAACAGGCGGTCGAAGTAGCCCAGCATGGTGGCGCCCATGAAGTCTTCAAACGGCTCCACGTCGGCGTCGAACGACGCGAACACCACGCCGCCGCGCGCCGCCACGCGCAGCCGTGTCAGGCCATGTTCGCTGTTCTTGAAGTCGGCCGGCATGCCGCCCAGCCACTGCCCGTCCTGGCGCACACCGCGCTTGAGCGGCACGCCTTGCAGCTCGCCCTTGAGGCTGTAGCTCCACTGGTGATAAGGGCAGATGAAGTCGGCTCGGTTGCCGCTCTTGGCGCGGCAAAACCGCATGCCGCGGTGGGCGCAGCGGTTTTCCACCACGTTCAACTGAGCGTCGGCATCGCGCACCAGGATCACCGAGCGCTCGCCGATCACCGTGCGGACGAAGTCGCCGGGGTTGGGCACCTCGGCTTCCAATCCCACGTAACACCAGTGGCCCTTGTAGAACAGGCGTTCGAGTTCGCGTTGGTAGATGTCGTCGCGCGTGTAGGCCCAGAACGGGATGCGGCTGGTGTCCAGGCCCGGCCAGGCGGGCGGCGCCTCATCCAGAGG
>JAYSVE010000907.1:0-2791 GCA_043718725.1 Methylibium sp. | reverse complement strand
GAAGGGCGCCACCTTACCGCAAAACAAACCGCATCTCCATCGGGAATTCACGGGTCGCGCGGTGAACGCTTCGGGCGAAAAGTTCGTGCGAAACCCGGGCTCCAGACAGTGACGCGGAGAGGTTGCTATGCCCACCACCAGTCCACTGGCGCGGCCGGCACAGGTGGGACCACAACGCGCCGACTAGCCGGCGCGATGACGCGCCAATTCCTCGGCCACCGCCTTGGCCACCACGTCGCGCAGGGTCGAGGCCAGTTGCTGGCGGGTGTCGCGCAGCACGGCTTCGGTCGCCCGCGACAGGATCGGCGTCAGCGTTTCGCGCAGGCGGTATTCCAGCATCAGGTCGACCTGGCGTTGCAAGTCTTGCCAGACGCGCTCAAGCAGTTCGTAGTCGGCGCCGCGGGGTGCCACGGCGTCGATTTCGGCAACGGGCGCCGCCGCCGCCGATGCCGGCAATGGCTCGGTCGGCGCATCGGCCTGGGCCAGGGTTACCACTTCGGTGAGGATCGGAACCTGCCGCGGCGGCGCCGCTCTGTCGTCGGTCATTCGGTGGCCTCGTGGCGCTGGATGGCATAGCCGCGGCTCGCATAGTGTTTCCAGCGCAGCCGTGCCGAGGCACGCTCCTGTTCGTCGGTGGCGACGACCTCAATCACCCGGGAGAAACTCTCGAATCCGCCGGGCGGCTCCAGCCCAAGGTTGACCAGCACGTCGCGGCGCACGGCGTCGGCGGTCTGCTCAAGCAGCCAGACCGGCGTTTCACGCAGCCGCGGCGGCACCGCCTTGCCCGGCTCCACGCGAACATGGGGCACGAATTCCAGCGGGTCAAACGTCCACAGCGCGCGGTCCAGGGCCGTCAGCGTCGCCGGCGGTCCGGTGACCACCACATGCGCCCCCTGCCGGGTGGCCTTGCGCAGCAGCCGGCACGCGTAGTTGAGCCGGTCCGGCACGTTGAAATGAAAGCTGACCTCGGTCATTCAGGCGGCCCGTGCGATGCCGATCACGGCGCCGCGTGAGCGAGAACGAAATGCGTCAGCAGCGGCACCGGGCGACCGGTCGAGCCCTTGGCCGCGCCCGACTTCCAGGCCGTGCCGGCGATGTCCAGGTGCGCCCATGGGTACTTCGACGTGAAGCGCTTCAGGAACATCGCGGCGGTGATCGCGCCGCCGGCGCGGCCACCGATGTTGGCCATGTCGGCAAAGTTGCTCTTCAGCGCCTCGTCGTATTCCTCGTCCAGCGGCATGCGCCAGCACGGATCGAGCGCGGCCCGGCTGGCGCTTTGCATCTGCTCCGCGATCTTGTCGTCGGCCGTGAACAGCCCCGAGTGATGGTGCCCCAGCGCAATCACGCAGGCTCCGGTGAGGGTGGCGACGTCGACCACGACGGCCGGCTTGAAGCGCTCGGCATAGGTGAGCGCGTCGCAAAGGATCAGGCGGCCCTCGGCATCGGTGTTGAGGATCTCGATGGTCTGGCCCGACATGCTGGTGACCACGTCGCCTGGCTTGATCGCGCTGCCGCTGGGCATGTTCTCGCACGACGGGATGATGCACACCAGGTTCAACGCGGGCTTCAACTGCGCCACCGCGCGCAAGGTGCCCAGCACGCTCGCGGCACCGCCCATGTCGAATTTCATCTCGTCCATTTCGGCGGCCGGCTTGATGGAGATGCCACCGGTGTCAAAGGTGATGCCTTTGCCGACCAGCACCACCGGGGCACGGTCCTTGGGCGCCCCCATGTAGCGCGCGACGATGAATCGAAGTGGCTCGGCCGAACCTTGTGCGACGGCCAGGAACGAGCCCATGCCGAGCTTCTCGACCGCCTTGCGGTCCAACACCTCGACCTTGAGCCCGAACTCCTTGCCGAGCTTCTTGGCCCGGTCCGCCAAATAGCTTGGCGTGCAGTGGTTGCCGGGCCGGTTGGCGCATTCACGCGCCAGGGTCACACCGGAGGCGATCGCCTGGCCACGGGCGAGTCCCTGCTGGACCGCCTTGGCATCGGCCTTGGTGCACAACAGCGTGACCTTGTTGATGGCGCATGCCGCCGGCGCGCTGGGCTTGGTATGGCGATAGACATAGGTGGCCTCGGCCACCGCGCCCACCAGGGCTTCGGCATGTTCCGCGCCCAACTCGCCGGCGCCGGCAAGGCCGACCGCCAGGTGCCTGGCGCCGGTGCTCTTGACCTTGCCGACGGCCTGCGCCACCGCCGCCCGGAAAGCCTTGGCCGACCCGGCCCCCGCCGCCGCAAAGACAAGCCGCGCGGCCTTCATGCCGGCGGGCCGATGCAGATAAAGGCACTTGCCGGCCTTCAAGACCAGGTCGCCATCGGCCACCGCGTCGTTGAGCGCCGGCGCAACCCTGGGGTCAAGCGACGGGTCGACCGCGTCGCCGCAAACGACCAGCACCAGGGCGTCGCAGGACAGCTCAGCCAAGGCGGCGGGAGAAGAAATCTGATGCCGAAAGTCCATAATCGCGGGTCCCTACAACAAGCCGGCGATGTTATTCGATTCCACTTTGCGCAAAGATTTGGCGCGCAGCTTTGGTGCCACGCTGGTGGTCATCCTGACCATCGTGCTGACGATCATGCTGATCCGCACCCTCGGCCAGGCGGCGCTTGGCCGGGTGGCGCCGCAGGATGTGGTGCTGTTGTTGGGCTTCATCGCCTTGGGGCAGTTGCCCACGGTGCTGGCGCTGTCCTTGTTCATTTCGGTGGTGGCAACCCTGGGCCGGATGTACCGCGACAGTGAAATGGCGATCTGGTTCAGCAGCGGCGTGGGCCTGGGTCGATTTGTCCGGCC
>JAYSVE010000906.1:0-6531 GCA_043718725.1 Methylibium sp. | reverse complement strand
GCCATTGCAGGCCGTCGAGCGCGGGCGGAGGGTCGATGGACAACACGTCCAGGGACGGTTGATCGGGCGGGCAGTGGGCGAAATGGCAACTGAGCCGGGCGTGCGCCGGCCAGGCCATGGCGTCGATGCCGAACTCGATCTGTGAATGCGCATTGACCAGCGCCCAGTCGAGCATGGCGTTGAGCAGGCCGTGCAACAGCGTGGCATCGACGATGACCTCGGCCGATTTCAAGGCCGGCTTGAGTACGATGCCACGCGCCTGGGTCTCGCGGTGGCGATGTGTCAACACGCCCTTGAGCATGTCGGCGAGTTGAACTCTCTCGTGCGATTGGCGCATCCGGCCGGTGGCCAGACGCGCGAGTTGCTGGCCCAACATGCCCGCCTGGCGCGCCTGCTCGACCTCCTCGCGCAAGGACTTGAGGCTGGCGCGGTCAATGCGGCCGGTCGTGCCCAGCGCTTGGATGCGCTCCAGCGCCGCGGTCAACGGCCCGGCGATCTCGGCACCGATTTCCGACACCAGATCGTGCCAGCGCTCGGCGTCCCCGCGTCCGGCGTCCAGGGGCGTCGCAGGCGCCGCGCCAGGGTGGCCCGGCCGGCGAATGCGCTCAGACATGTCCATTCCGTGTTACCTCCGACAGACTGATTTGCGCTGGCTGCGTCGCCAAGGCGGCGCTTCGGGCGCGACGGCAGCGATAGCGGTCGCTGCGCGGCGCGCCGTGCCTGTCGAGCAAAGCGTGCAACGAGCGTTGCAAATCGTAAGCAGAGTTTCGTTCGGGTGGTCGCGGGCTGCCAGGCATCACGCCTCGTTTTCCTCGGATTTGGGGTGTGCAAATATCACGCAAGTCGGCCGACATTCTGTCAAGCCATCGAAAAGTCACGACCCAGGCCTGGGTTTGGGCGGCATTTTGTCGCTTCGCAGCGGGTTTGCAACGCCCCCCACGACGGGCAAGGGTCAAACGACTCCGGCGGCGCGCAGGCCATCGACTTCTGCGGCGCTCAGCCCGAGTTCGGCCAAGACTTCGGCGGTGTGCTGGCCCAACAAGGGTGGGGCCAGGCGGTACTGCACTGGCGTGGCCGAAAGCCGCATCGGACTGGCAACCAGGCGCACCGAATCGGACAGTGGGTGCGGCATCTGCACCGTCATCGCCCGCGCTTGCACCTGCGGGTCGGCAAACACCTGTGCCAGGTCGTTGATGGGCCCACAGGGGACCCTGGCGGCCTCAAGCGCGGCCAGCCAGTCGGCCCGGATGCGGGTTTTCATCATCGCGGCCAGCAGGGGGACCAGTGTCGCGCGGTGACGCACGCGACCCTCGTTGCGGGCGAAGCGCGGGTCCCTTGGCAGGTCGCGCAGGCCGGCCACATCGCAGAACTTGACGAACTGGCTGTCGTTGCCCACGGCGAGTATCAGGTGGCCATCGGCGACTTCGAAGACCTGGTACGGGACGATGTTCTGGTGCGCGTTGCCGGCGCGCTGCGGCGCCACGCCGGTGACGAGGTAGTTCGCCCCGAGGTTGGCGAGCATGGCCACCTGGGTGTCCAGCAACGCCATGTCTATGGTCTGACCCTGGCCCGTCAGGTCACGGTGCCGCAGCGCCGCCAGGATGGCCGTGCTGGCGTACATGCCGGTGAACTGGTCGGCCACGGCGACGCCGACCTTTTGCGGGCCGCCGCCGGGTTGCTGGTCGTCGATCTCAGCGCGCGAAGGACCGGTCACGCTCATCAAGCCGCCCATGCCTTGCACGGCAAAGTCGTAGCCGGCCCGATCCCGGTAGGGCCCGGTCTGGCCGAAGCCCGTGATCGAGCAATAAACCAGCCTCGGGTTCAGCGCAAGCAGGCACTGCGCATCCAAACCATAGCGGGCCATGTCGCCGACCTTGTAGTTCTCGACCAGCACATCGCAGTGCTGTGCCATTCGGCGGATCAGTGCTTGTCCCGCCTCGCCGGCGATGTCGACCGTGATGGAGCGCTTGTTGCGATTGGCGCCCAGGTAGTAGGCCGCTTCGGCGGTGTCGTCACCGGCAGTATTTTTGAGAAATGGCGGGCCCCAGCCGCGGGTGTCGTCGCCACCGAGATGGCCGTTCGCGGCCGGGCGCTCGACCTTGATCACGTCGGCCCCGAGGTCGGCCAGGGTCTGCGTGCACCATGGGCCGGCGAGCACCCTGGACAGGTCAAGCACGCGAACGCCGGCGAGTGCGAGCGTCGCGTCGTTGGGGAGAGCCTGGGTCATGGGTCGAGATTGTGCGGCAGGGGCGGATGCAACTCGCCCCGGATAATCAGGGCATGAAATTCACATTCACGGGGGTCGCAGCGCTGCTGTTGGCGGGCTGCACTCCGAGCCTGGACTGGCGCGAGACCCGGCCCGGCGGCACCGACATGACCGCGGTTTTCCCCTGCCGGCCGCAGCGTCACGCGCGTCCGGTCGTCGTGGCCGGGGCGACGACTCGAATGGAAATGCTGGTCTGCAAGGCCGCGGGCGCGACGTTCGCGGTGAGTTTCCTGGACCTGACGGACCCGGGAACGGTCACGCCCGCCTTGGCTGAATTGCGTACCGCGGCGCGGGCCAACATCAATGGCGTCGAGGGCGAAATCAAACCGGCGAAGGTCAACGGCATGACCGCCAATTCGCAGTCCGCAAGGCTGTCGATGACAGGGCGACTGCCCGACGGCATTGCCGTTCAGGAGCAGGCTGCATTTTTTGTCAAAGGCCTGCGCGTGTACCAGGCCAGTGTCATCGGGCCGGCCTTGTTGCCGGAGATGACGGAGACGTTTTTCTCGGGGCTCAAGCTGCCTTCATGATGGACAAACACCTGCGGCCCGCCGATCTGCGGCCATCACAAGGACTGTTGCCAGGACGCCAAGCCGCTCTGGTGTTTCTGAGCTTCGCGTTCGCCTATTTCTTTTCGGCACTTGTGCGGGCGGTGACGGCGACGCTCGCACCCCAATTCAGTGTCGAGCTCAGCCTGAGCTCGGGCGATCTGGGCTTGCTGGCCGGGGCCTACTTTTTCGGCTTTGCGGTCATGCAGTTGCCGCTCGGCAGCGCGTTGGACAGGTTCGGGCCGCGCCGGGTATTGCTGGCCTTTTTGTCCGTCGCCGTTCTGGGCTGCGCCGCGTTCGCCATGTCGCGCAGCTTCCTGGGCCTGGCCCTGGCGCGTGCGTTGATTGGCGTGGGCGTATCGGCCTGTCTCATGGCGCCGATGACGACCTTTCGACACCGCTTGAGCCCGGTGGCGCAAATGCGCGCGACCTCGTGGATGTTGATGACCGGGTCTTTGGGCATGGTGGCGTCCACACTGCCCGTGCAATGGCTTCTGCCCACATTGGGCTGGCGCGGCTTGTTCTGGGTCGTCGCCGCGATGTTCGCTCTGGCGCTGGTGAACATTGCTTGGCTGGTCCCAGAGGATGGACCGGTCAGCCGCGGGCCAGAGGTTGGCGCCTCGGGCTATGGCGAAGTGTTTCGGCACCCGACGTTCCTGCGGTTTGCCCCGATGGGCTTTTTCCAGTACGGCGGGCTGATCGCTGTCCAGTCCCTGTGGGCTGGCCCTTGGCTGGTGCAGGTGTGTGGTTGGACGCCGGCTCAGTCGGCGCAAGGCTTGTTCTGGATCAATGCGGCGATGTTGCTGGCCTTCATGGTCTGGGGCGTTGCGTTGCCACGCTTGTATGCACAAGGCCTGACCGCGCAGCGACTGGTCGCGCTGGGCATGCCATTGAGCCTTGCCGCGCTGTTGCTGGCGGTGCTGTTGGGGCCGGGGGCCACCGCGTGGATCTGGGGACTGTTTTGCGTGGCCAGCACATTTGTCTCGCTGTCGCAGCCTGCCATCGGACAAGCTTTTCCGGCCTCGCTTGCGGGGCGCGCGCTGTCGGCCTACAACCTGGCGATCTTCGCGGGCGTCTTTGCGGTGCAGTGGGGAATCGGCCTGCTGATCGATGTGTTTCGTACAAAGGGGTGGTCCGATCTGTCAGCGTTTCGCGGCGCGTTTGCGTTGTTTTGCCTGTGCTGCGTCATCTCCTACCTGTGGTTTTTGTGGCGCGACGACGCCTGGGCCAACCCGACGCCGAAGATATTCAATTGAACTGCCGATAATTTCTTGCCATGCCGGGACTCCTGATCATCGCCCACGCCCCGTTGGCGACCGCGCTCAAGTCGGTCGCCGAACACGCGTTCCCGCAATGTGCTGGAACACTGGCGGCGCTGGACGTGCCGCCGGACATGCCGATCGATGAGATTGAGGCGCGCGCACGCGTGTTGTTGGATCGGGTGCGGGACCCCGATGCGCTGATCTTCACAGACGCTTTCGGCGCAACGCCTTGCAATGTGGCTCAACGCTTGGCCGATGGAAGCCAGGTCAAGGTGATTGCGGGCGTCAACGTGCCGATGCTGTGGCGATCACTGTGCTACGCCACGGAATCACTCGAAGCCTTGGTCGTTCGCGCGATGGCCGGCGCGACCCAGGGCGTTGTGTTGGTCGCCACGTCACTGCCCCAAGCCAGTGGTTTTGAATCCGGGCCGCAATGATCAAGACCACCGTCACCATCAGTAACAAATTGGGGCTACATGCCCGCGCTTCGGCCAAGTTGACCAAACTCGCCAGCGGGTTTCAGAGCGAAGTTTTCCTGAGTCGCAAGGATCGCAGGGTCAATGCCAAAAGCATCATGGGTGTGATGATGCTGGCCGCAGGTCTTGGCGCCGAAGTTGAAATCGAAACCCACGGACCGGACGAGCAGTCCGCGATCGATGCGCTCAAGGCATTGATCAAGGACAAGTTCGGCGAAGGTCAGTAGCCGAATGCATTGGTCATGGTTCGGCTCATGTTCAGCATGTGCTTCGATTCGCTGACGGAACTTCTGCGCAAGTCGTTGAATTGACAATGACGCTCCTTTCGACATGATGCGGCGCCGAAGCCGAACCTGAGGCCCTGTCCGCGGGGCCGCTGATAGCATCGCTTCCATGAGCATTCAAGTGTTCGGATTGCCGATCTCGCGGGGCGTCGCGATCGGCCGTGCCGTGCTGGTCGCGTCCAGTCGGGTGGATGTGGCGCACTACTTCATCGACGTGGGTCAGGTCGAGTTCGAGATTGCCCGCTTGCGCGGGGCCCGGGATGCCGTGGCGGTCGAGTTGAGCGCGTTGCAGCGCGACTTGCCGGCCGATGCGCCGGGCGAACTTTCGGCCTTGCTGGACGTCCATTTGATGCTGCTGCACGATGAAAGCGTGATCGGCGCCACCAAGCAGTGGATATCAGAGCGCCATTACAACGCCGAGTGGGCTCTGTCTGCCCAACTGGAAGTGTTGGCACGTCAGTTCGATGAAATGGAAGACGCGTATTTGCGGGAGCGCAAAGCCGACCTGGAGCAAGTGGTGGAGCGATTGCTCAAGGCGATGGCCCGCGAGCCCGCGTCCACCGCGTCGCCGGCAATCGGCTTGGGTCCGCGCGACGTTGCAGGCGAAGACCCGTTGGTCCTCGTGGCCAACGACATTGCACCTGCCGACATGTTGCAGTTCAAGCGCAGCGTCTTCACCGGTTTTGTCACAGATGTGGGTGGCAAGACTTCGCACACAGCCATTGTTGCCCGCAGCATGGACATTCCGGCGGTTGTCGGCGCGCGTGCAGCCAGCCGGATCATTCGTCCAGACGATTGGCTCGTCATTGATGGTGATGCCGGCATCGTGATCGTGAACCCTTCGGCAATTGTTCTGGAGGAGTACCGTTTCCGACAGCGGCAGAGCGGCCTGGAGCGGGAACGTCTTTCGCGATTGCGTCACACACCGGCGGTGACACTGGACGGCCAACGCGTGGATCTGCTTGCGAATATCGAGCTTCCCGCCGACGCGGGCGCGGCACTGGAAGCCGGTGCCGTCGGGGTCGGGTTGTTTCGAAGCGAGTTCCTCTTTATGAATCGCGGCGGTGATTTGCCCAGCGAAGATGAGCAGTTCGAGGCCTATCGGTCCGTGGTCGAGGCGATGAAGGGGCTTCCGGTGACGATTCGAACCGTTGACATTGGCGCAGACAAACCAATGGATCGCCCGTCCGCAAGCGAACTTCGTCATGACCGCGCGATCAATCCGGCGCTGGGCCTGCGAGCGATTCGATGGAGCTTGTCGGAGCCGGGCATGTTCCGGCAACAACTTCGTGCCATTTTGAGGGCCAGTGCCTTTGGAAAGGTCAAACTGTTGATCCCGATGGTCGCGCACCTTAGCGAGGTGCGCCACACCTTGGAGGCACTGGCTCGCGCCAAGCAGCAACTCAACGCCGCCGGCAAGGCCTATGTGGACATCGAGGTGGGGGCAATGATTGAGATACCCGCTGCCGTTTTCGTCTTGCCGAGGATGCTCAAGCAGCTCGACTTCGTTTCCATTGGAACGAACGACTTGATTCAGTACACGCTGGCGATCGACCGTGCCGACGAATCGGTGGCCCATCTCTACGACCCCTGGCATCCTGCCGTGTTGAAGTTGATCGCGCTGACAATTTTGCAGACCCGCGCGGCGGGAAAGGACGTCAGCGTCTGCGGAGAAATGGCCGGTGACGCTGCATT
>JAYSVE010000905.1:0-2793 GCA_043718725.1 Methylibium sp. | reverse complement strand
CCGACCCCGAAGGCCAGGTCGACACCCAGCCCGTTCAGCGTGGCCAGCACGTTGTTGGCGCCGTTCTTGACCGCCTGCAGAATGCCGCCCATCGAGCCGGTGGTGTCGCCGACGAAGTACACGTCGGCCTTGGCCGGGCCGGCGTTCTTGGGCACCGTGACGACCAGCGTTTCGACCAGCGTGTCGGAAGGGTTCAGCACCAGCGTGTTGGTGGCGGGCGCGATGGTGATCGGTGGCGCGGGCGCCATGCCCGGCGCCGCGCTTGCCGTCATCGATGGCGTCGATGAGAACAGCGCTTCGTGCCTGGGCGGGCCCTTGAGCACGGCGCCGCCGGCGTCGATGAAGACGCGGTGCGACGGCCCGTTGGCCTGTGCCGCGCTCACCAGACAAATGCTGTGGATCGTTGCCCCCGACTCGGGGTCCAGCGCCTGCGCGTGGTCCACGATCAGCGCGTCGCTGAGCTTGTGCTCCTTGGCCGCCCACGCGAGCGCCACGCCTGCAACCGGCTTGCTTGCCATCGCCCTCTCCTTGCATGCCACTCGACACGGGGCACGATGCAATCAAGTCTAGGAACGGATTCAGAAAGCGCCTCCTCTAGAAGCGGTAGGAACGGCGCCCGCATGGTAAGCATGTGTAACGCGCGGCGCTGCGCGGTGGGGCGCTGAAGCGACCGGTCGCTGCGTGCCGGGACGGGCCGCGCGGCGATCCCGTAAGCTCACCCGCATGCGACCCCGCGATGTGTTCGAACTGCTGCTGCTGAGCCTGCTGTGGGGCGCGGCCTACCTGTTCATGCGGGCGGCGGTGCCCGCCTTCGGGCCGGCGCCGCTGATCGCGCTGCGCCTGGGCATCGCCGCGCTGCTGCTGTTGCCGGTGCTGGCCTGGCGCGGCGGCCTGCCGGCGCTGCGCGCGCACCCGCGCCAACTGTTGCGCCTGGGCATCCCGTACACCGCGTTGCCGTTCATGCTGCTGGCCTACGCCTCGCTGCACATCACGGCTGGCCTGGTGGCGGTGCTCAACGCCACCGCACCGCTGTTCGCCGCGCTGATCGCGCACCAGTTGCTGAAAGAACGGCTGGGCGCCTGGCGGGCCTGGGGGCTGGTCGTCGGCTTTGCCGGCGTGGCAGTGCTGATGTGGGGTAGCGTGTCGTTCAAGTCGGGCAGCGGCCTGCTGGCGGTGCTGGCCGTGTTGGGCACGTCGCTGCTGTGGGGCGTGGGCGCCACCTACACGCGCACCCACCTGGCCGGCGCCGACCCGCTGGTCATCACCGTGGGCAGCCTGCTGGCGGCGAGCCTTTTCCTCGCACCGTTCGCGTGGGCCACCTGGCCGAGCCAGAACCCCGGCGCGCGCGCCTGGGCCGAGATGGCCTTTCTGGGCGTCGCCAGCTCGGGCCTGGGCTTCCTGATGTACTTCCGCCTGCTGCGTCGCATCGGCCCGGTGCGGGCGATGTCGGTGACGTTTTTGAACCCGGTCGTGGCGATGGTCTCGGGCTCGTTCTACCTGGGTGAGGCGATCACGGCGCAGATGCTGGTCGGTGGCGCGGTGGTGCTGGCGGGCACGGCGCTCAGCCTGGGGCTGGTCGGACCTCGGGCGACCGCCGCGGTGGTGCCCGGCGGGGCATGACGAGCCGCTACGATCCGCCCCCATGCGTGTTTTGCTTTACAAGAACCTCGACACCCGCCGCGTCAAGCCGGCCTTCGCCAAGCTGCGCGCCGCCATCGAAGCCGGCGACTTTCGCAGCGCCGATGTCAAGAAGCTCAGCCCCACGGGCTACTGGCGCGCCAAGCTCGACTACAGCAACCGGCTGCTGCTGCAGTTCGCGCGCTGCGGCGACGAAACGGTGTGCCTGGCGCTGGAGGTGATCGCCAACCACGCCTACGAGAAGTCGCGCTTCCTGCGCGGCGCCGTGGTCGACGAGGCCAGATTAGAGCGCGAGCCGGTGCTGGCCGCCGCCGGCCCGGACGCCGCCGACAGCGTGCCGCTGCGCTGGTTGCACGCCACGCGCGCCGAGTTCGAACTGCTCGACAAACCCATCGTCTTCGATGACGCGCAAGAGGCGGTGCGGCGTTTGCCGGCGCCGGTGGTCGTGGTGGGCTCGGCGGGGTCGGGCAAGACCGCGGTCACGCTGGCCAAGCTGCGCGAAGCCGAAGGGCGGGTGCTGTACGTCACCCAATCGGCTTACCTGGCGCAATCGGCGCGCGCGCTGTACGACGCCCACGGCTACGAGAACCCGGCGCAGCAGGCCGAGTTCCTGAGCTACCGCGAGTTCGTCGAAACGCTGCATGTCCCGGCGGGCCGCGAGCTGACGTTCGGCGCCTTTCGCGGCTGGTTCGAGCGCCACCGGCAAACGCTGCGCGGCACGCTCGGCGATCTGGACGCGCACGCGCTGTTCGAAGAATTTCGCGGCGTGCTCGGCGCCGGCGCGCAGGGCCCACTGGACTTGCCCGGCTACCTGGCCCTGGGGCCGCGCCAGTCGTTGCTGGCAAGCGCCGCGCGCGAAGCGGCGCATGCGCTGTTCCAGCGCTACCGCCAGTGGCTGGCCGACGCCGGCCTGTTCGACCTGAACCTGGTGGCCTTCGAGTGGCGCTCGCTGGCGCGGCCGGCCTACGATTTTGTCGTCATCGACGAAGTCCAGGATCTCACCAATGTGCAGCTCGCCCTGGTGCTGGCCTGCCTCAAGCTGCCGGGCCAGTTCTTGTTGTGCGGCGACTCGAACCAGATTGTTCACCCGAACTTTTTTTCATGGGCTTCGGTGCGCGCGCTGTTCTGGCACGGCCTCGCGGGCGAAGCCGCAAA
>JAYSVE010000904.1:0-2797 GCA_043718725.1 Methylibium sp. | reverse complement strand
GGAGGTCAGCTCGGACTACGTGTTCGCCACCGCTGCGCTGGTACTTGCACTGGCCGTCGCCTATTGGCTGGCGGTGGTGAAAAACTCCTCCATAGAAAGTCACGGCGAGCTTTAAATCATCACACTGCCCCGTTCTTCGGTTGCTCTGGAGTTGACGCATGAAGATCCTGGTTCCCGTCGACGGCTCCGAACCGGCGCTTGACGCCGTGCGGCACGCACTGAGCTTGCGGCGTGAAGGCCTGCAGGCAAGCTTCGTTCTGGCTATCGTGCAGGAACCGGTATACACCTATGAATTGATGCTGCCACCCGATGCCGAAGTACTTGAACGGGTGACCGGCGCAGTCGGTGCGCGCGCATTGGAACGCGCCGAATTGCTGTTCGATGTCGCGCAGTGTCCTTTCGAGCGCGAAATTGGTTCCGGCGAACCGGCGCCGACGCTGCTCGAGATCGCGGCGCGTTACGGGTGCGAGCTCATCGTGATGGGCGCGCGCGGCAGGGGTGCGTTGCGCAGCGCTTTGCTCGGCTCGGTGTCGCAAGCCGTTTTGCAAGCGTCACCCTTGCCCGTCACGATTGTGAAACACAGCCCGGCCCATTGATCTATTAACCAGGAAGACCCCCATGCGAATTCTCATGCCCATCGACGGCAGTACCTTCAGCAAGGCCGCGCTGTCTTTCATCGCGTCGCGCAGCAGCTTGATCGAAAGCCAGCCGGATGTCGAATTGCTCAACGTGCAGTACCCCGTCTCTGCGCGCGTGGCGCGCGGCGCCGGCAGGGAGCTTGTGCGGCACTACCATGAGTCTGAATCCAACAAGGTCATCAAACCGGCCGTGGCCACCCTCAAGCGGGCGGGCTTGCGGGTGCAGGTGAAGTCAGTGGTCGGCAGCCCAGGTGCAGAGGTCGGCCAAATCGCGGCTGAAGACGCTGCGGATCTGATCGTCATGGGCTCGCATGGCCACACCGGATTCAAGAATCTTCTGTTCGGATCGGTGACCCAGGCCGTACTGGCATCGTGCGATACGCCGCTCCTGGTGTTGCGCAGCGATGCGGTGCCGAAGAAGGATTCCCTGAAGCTCGGCATCGCGCTCGACGGCAGCAAGTACGGAGTGGCGGCGGTGCGTTTTGTCGTCAAGCACCGGGCGCTTTTCGGCACAGCGCCGTCGCTCACCTTGATCCATGTGGTGCCTGACTTGTTGAACCTGGTCGTGCCGGGATTTTTCGGTGATGCGCCTGTGCCGGGGTTCAAGCCCGAGCAGGTGACGGAAATGCAGCGCGCAGCGTTCGAGCGTGCCATGGCACCAGCGCGAAAACTGCTGCAGGGCACCGCGCTGCAAGTCACCGAAGCGCAGCTCAGCGGCAACAACCCCGGCGATGTGATCGCTGCGTATGCGACGAAGAACAAGCTCGACATCCTGGCGATCGGTTCGCATGGCGAAGGTGCGTTGGGCTCGATGGTGCTCGGATCGGTCGCCACGCGCGTCGCGGCCAAATGTCGAAACGCGTTGCTCTTGATTCAGGCGAAGTAGGCGAGTAGGCGGGCAGGCAAGTACAAGAACAAGACACACGATGAACGTCCTTGCGCTGAACAGCGGTTCGTCGTCGTTCAAGTTCGGCCTGTACCGGGTCGATGCGACAGGTGTCAAGACGCTGCTGACCAAGTCGGTCGACAGTGCCGGACGCGAGGACGCGACGGCGTACGTGGCCCTGGCTCTGGCCGGGCCCGACATGCCGGCCCCCGACGCCATCGGCCACCGCATCGTCCATGGCGGACCGAAGTTGCGCCAGCATGGTGTCATCGACGGCGCGGTGCTGCGGGAACTCGAAGCCGCTGCCGCCTTCGCGCCGCTGCACATGCCCGCCGCGCTAGCGCTCATCCGCTTCGCGCAGCAGCGCTTTCCCGGGCTGCCCCAGGTGGCTTGTTTCGACACCTGCTTTCACGCTGCTTTGCCCGCCGTGGCTCGGGTGCTTCCGATCGCGAAGGAGTTGCATGCGCAAGGCATGCAACGTTACGGCTTTCACGGCCTGTCGCTCGAATCCATCGTGCGCCAACTCGGCCACGATCTGCCGCAGAGGCTGGTCATCGCCCACCTCGGCAACGGCGCCAGCATCACCGCGGTGAAGGCGGGCCTGTCGATCGACACCAGCATGGGCATGACGCCCAGCGGCGGCGTCATCATGGGCACGCGCAGCGGCGATCTGGACCCCGGTGTGCTCGTGTACCTGATGCGCGAGAAGAAGTTCGATGGCGCCAGGCTCGAAGCGCTGGTCGACCAACGTTCCGGCCTGCTGGGCATATCGGGCGTCAGCGGCGACATGCGGCGTCTGCACGACGCCGCAACGGCCAACCCCGACGCACGGCTGGCGATCGAGATGTTCTGCTACTCGGTGCGCAAACAGGTGGCCGCGATGATGGCCGTGCTCGGGGGCGTGGACATGCTCGTCTTCACCGGCGGCATTGGCGAGAACGACGCCGAGGTGCGCGCCGAGATCTGTGCGGGCCTGGCATGGAGCGGCGTCAGCCTCGACGCATCGCGCAACCGCGCTGTGAGCAATCCCGTCAGCGACGACGCATCGCGCTGCCAGGTGCGGGTGCTCGCCTCGCAAGAGGACGAGCAGATCGCCCGCCATGCGTGGGCATTGAGCGCATGACGATGGCCGCGGCCGCAAGTGCGACGCGCCAACGCCCTGCGTCGTCGATCATTTGATGTGCGAGACCGATGAGCCCCGCCGCGGCCCTGTCCACCGTCCAACCCGTCTTCAGGAACTCGGCAGTTGAACAACGCTCTTCTTCTGGGGCCG
>JAYSVE010000903.1:0-2798 GCA_043718725.1 Methylibium sp. | reverse complement strand
CACAAGGTATGGCGCGGGGGGAGGGCCTGACAGCCCGCGTGGGCCGAACAGAGACGCCTTCCCGAGCCGGCCCGGCGTTCGAGAGGCAGAGTCGGCTTTTGACGGCCTCCTTGCGCTTCGATCGACGGTCGGGTCTGCCCCGCATTGATCGTTGCTGTGGCAGCGTACCGCCACAGGCTGGCCGGGTGGTTCTTCAAGTGAACTTAAAGCCTCATCCGCAACCGATGAACGGATGTTCGCTCATGGCGCCGGGCACTGACAATCCCCTAGTTCGCGGGGCTCACGTGCCGCGCCGACTATTCACGGAAACAATTCGTGTCGCCGGCCGCACCTACTTGCCCAGCACCCCGAGCTGCTTGTTGATCAGGTATTGCTGCGCGATCGACAGGACATTGTTCGTCAACCAATAAAGAACCAACCCGGCCGGAAAGACGAAGAACATCACCGAGAACACCAGCGGCATGATCCACATCATCTTGGCCTGCATCGGGTCTGGCGGCGTGGGGTTGAGCCAGGTCTGGAACAGACTGGTGGCCGTCATCAACAGCGGCAAGATGAAATATGGGTCTTTGGCGGACAGGTCGGCGATCCAGCCTATCCATGGTGCGTTGCGCATTTCCACGCTGGACAGCAACACCCAGTACAACGCAATGAAGAACGGCATCTGCACGAAGATCGGCAGGCAGCCGCCCAACGGGTTGACCTTCTCTTCGCGATAGATGCGCATCATCTCCTGCTGCATTTCTTGCGGCTTGTCCTTCAGCCGCTCGCGCATGACCATCACTTTGGGGTTGATGGCCTTCATCTTCGCCATTGAGCGATAGGCCGTCGCGTTGAGCCAGTAGAACGCGATCTTCAGCAGCACCACCAGACCGACGATCGCCCAGCCCCAGTTGCCGATGAGCTTGTGCAGTTGCGTCAGCAGCCAGAAAAGCGGCTTGGCCAGAATCGTGAACCAGCCATAGTCCTTCACCAGCTCAAGGCCCGGCGCCAACGCGGCGAGCTTGTCCTCTTCTTGCGGGCCGACGAAAAGCCTAGCCTCGAAGGCCTTGCTCTCTCCTGCCGCGACTTCGCCGACGGGCACGAACATGCCCACCGAATAGGTATTCGCCGCCACCTTGCCAGTGAAGTATTCGCGCGGCTGTTTGGGTGCGTCGCTGCGGTCGATCAACCATGCGGACGCGAAGTAATGCTGGACCATGGCCACCCAGCCCGAATCGGCAACGGTTTCGTGTTCGGGCTTCTCGCCTGGCTTGTGCTTCTCAATGGTCTTGTAGTCAATCTTGGTGAACTTGGCGGCGTCGGTGTAGATCGCCGGTCCGGTGAAAGTAAAGTAGAAACTGGACTCGCCGGCCGGCGCGTTGCCATCGCGAACCAATTGCAGGTACAGGCGCGGATTGACAGCCACGTCTGAGGCATTGACGACCTCGTGCTTGACGCCGATGACGTAGTCGCCGCGCTTGAAGGTATAGGTCTTGACCAGCTTGACGCCAGACTGCACTGGCGACTCGAACCTGACCTGCAATTCGTTGCTGCCTTCCTTCAGGCTGGTGCCACCCGGGACACGCGTCATCAGCGTGTGGTGGTTGGGCAAGCCCGCGCCACCATTGGGTGGGACCAGGCCGGTCTGCGCCACATAAAGGCGCTCCGCGGACTGGTCGAGCAGCACCATGTTCTTGCCGTTGTCGACCTGGTCGTGGTGGCGCAAGAACTCGACCCGGACCAGGTCGCCTCCCTTGGAGTCCAACGTCGCCTTCACCAGGTCCGTGGTGACCGTGACCTTTTCGGACGTCGCCGCGACCGCGGCGGCGGGGGCCGGCGGTGCCGCGGTGGGCGTCGGTGCGGCGACGCCGGCCGTCGGCACGGGTATCCCACTTGCCTGTGGCGCGGCACCGGTCGCGTCTGCCTTCACGGCCGCAGGCGGGCTGAACAGCGACGGCTGTCCGTTGTGCTTGTTCCAGGCGTCCCAGATCAGGAAGAGCGACATCGAAAACACCACCCACAGCAGGGTGCGACGCATATCGTTCATGGGTGGGTCTTTTTGGCAATGGAGGAGGGAACTCGCGGCGCCCGGACAGCGGCGCCGCTCGAAAACGCGAAGAACGGCCGCCGCACTTCCTGCGGCACTGGATCGCGCCCTCCCTGGCACATCGGATGGCAGCGCACCAGTCGATGCAACGTGAGGTACGTGCCGGCCATGGCTCCGTGCTGTTGCAAGGCCTGCAGCGAATAGGCCGAGCAAGTGGGCTCGAACCGGCACGCGCTGCCCAGCCAGGGACTCAAGAGCAATCGGTAGCCTTGCACGATCGCAATCAACAGGCGCGCTGGCAGCAACCGAAGGTGGCTGATCATCTTGCAGGGTCCAAGGTCACGACCGCGGTTCACTTCGGATCACTCCGGCGAAGAGGCCATCCAATTCGGCGCGTGCGGCGCGATTCAACGCCACAGACGCAGCGCTGTGAAATAGCGGCTTGTCGAATGGCGCACGCAGCCGAACCACCCACAAACCGTCCGCCAGGGTCGCCGAATGGCGCCCGACGGCCGCGCGAATCTGTCGCTTGAACAGGCTGCGGGTCACCGATCGCTTTGCATGGCGTTTGGGGACGACCATGCCGAACCAGCTTCGCACGGCTTCGGTGGGCGGCGCAGCGGCCGAAGCCTGCGCGTCATCCACAGATTGAACCTGCATTGGTGCATCGCCTGTTGATAACTTCGTTTTCGCGCTTTGCTGCACCGGCTTTGCCGGCGGGCTGGGTCGGCCGGCCAGATGGTGGACAGCAAAGTGCTCGGTGCGCACC
>JAYSVE010000902.1:0-2800 GCA_043718725.1 Methylibium sp. | reverse complement strand
TGCTGGCGATCGTGCTGATCGTGCTGCTGTTGCCGCAGTTCCTGAAGTGGCGCAAGGCGGCCAGGGCGCGCTGACCACGGGGCGGGCCGGGTCGACCGTGCGGAGCGACCGGCGCCGGCGACCTCAGGCCCGCGCGCCTTGGGCCAGCGCGCGCTCGCGCGATGCCGCCAGGGCCGGCGCGTCGGGTGCGGCCTCTGTCGGCCAGCCGCCCAGGTGCCGGATGGCGATGCCGGCCAGCGCCGAAATCCACTCATGCTGGTCGTTCAGGCAAGCGATGTAATGGAATTCCTGGCCGCCCGCTTTCAGGAACGCTTCACGCGCCTCAATGTTGATCTCTTCCAGGGTCTCCAGGCAGTCCGAGGTGAAGCCCGGGCACATCACCGCCACGCGATTGACGCCCTGCCTGGCGAGCGCGACCAGCGTCGGCTCGGTGTAGGGCTGCAGCCATTCGGCCTTGCCGAAGCGGCTTTGAAAGGTCGTCACGACTTCGTCGGCAGACAGGCCCAGCCGCTCACGCAGCAGCCGCGCCGTCTTTAGACATTCGCAGTGGTAGGGGTCGCCCAGCATCAAGGTGCGCCTGGGCACGCCGTGAAAGCTCAGCACCAGCTTGTCGGGCCGGCCATGGGTCTGCCACTGGTCGGTGACTCGCCGCGCCAGTGCGGCGATGTAGCCGGCGTCGTCGTGATAGCGGTTGACGAAACGCAGCTCGGGCAGGCTGCGCACGCCTTTTGCCCACGCGCCCACGGTGTCGATGACGCTGGCGGTGGTCGGCCCCGAATACTGCGGATAGGCCGGCAGGATCAACACCCGGGTCACGCCTTGCGAGGTCAGTTCGTCCAGCACCGACACGATGGACGGGTTGCCGTAGCGCATGGCAACGCGCACCGTGACACGGTGGCCACGCTCACCGAGGAAGCCACCCAACATCGACGCCTGCCGTTCGGTCCAGACTCGCAGCGGAGAACCCTCCGGCATCCAGATGTTGGCGTACTTGGCCGCCGACTTGGCCGGCCTGACCCGCAAGATGATGCCGTACAGGATGAGCCACCAAAGCGCGCGCGGAATCTCGACCACGCGAGGGTCGCTGAGAAACTGCGCCAGGTAGCGGCGCAGCGCCGGCGCGGTGGGCGCGTCCGGTGTGCCCAGATTGCAAAGCAGCACGGCGGTCGCCGCCGCGGTTCCATGCAGGTACACGGGCTCGTTGGGGCGGCTCATCGGCCAAGCTCCGTGCGTCGCACTCCGGCATGCGCCCCGGCTTCACGAAATGGGCCCTTTCGCGGCCCATCGCGGCCCGCCGCTGTCATGGCATGCGGCACCCGAGGCCGAGGCCTGGCGCCGCCACGCGCCACCGGGCCGTCGACCTCACCGTTTCTGCCCGAAATCGGCGGCGCGCTGTGGCTGGGTGTCACCGAACTTCATGACCTCGAAACGAACACTCGGGCACATCGCATCCACCGGCGCGGTGCCCAGCCCGATCACGCCGCAGGCGTGCAGGGTGCAGCTTCCACGGCGCAGGCTGATAATTTCGGGGTCGTTGTCAAAGCGCACGTAGGTGCCGTTGTAGCTCAGGTCGGTGAGCTGAAACGTGCCGCCATGCCAGTCGATGCGCGCATGCGAGCGTGACACCCGGTTGTCGTCGATGCAATACGCCGCCTGCGGGCTGCGGCCCAGAACCACCGGCAGGCTGGCACCGGTGTAAACCCGGTTCAGGTCCAGCCACACGAGCCGAATGCCTTCGGGCTCGGGCGGCAGCGCAATGTCGCCAAACGCGGTCGTGGCGGTGTCGCCGAAGCGGCGCTCGGGTTCGAGCAGATGAACATGGACCGGTTCGGCGCGGCCACGCAACTGCATGCGGTCCAGGCTGCGAAAACGCGCCCTTTCCTTGTCGCTCAACCCGTTCAGCACATTGACCGTCGCCAAGGTTTCGTTGTCGCCCGCGTGGTCGAGCAACCGGGCGGCCACGTTGACGGCGTCGCCGAACAGGTCGCCGGCCATTTCGACCACTTCGCCATGGGCCAGCGCCACCTGGAGTTTCAAGGGCGGCACGCGTGCCGACGCCGCGAGGCCCCCGGAGCCCAGCGGGCCGATGCGTTCCAGCGATTCGTGCATTTCATCGGCCGCCTGTATGGCCGCCGCGGGGTCCTGGAACATGGCCATCAAACCGTCGCCCAGGGTCTTCACGACCCGTCCGCCCAGGGTACGCACGATGTGCGCCAGCAGCGCCACGCTCTGGGTCACGACGGCCGTGGCCTCGGTGTTGCCCAGGGTTTCGTACAGGGACGTGCTCCCGCGCAAGTCCGTGAACAGGATCGTGCCTTCAACGATCTGTGTCATTCGGGCAACCCGTGCTTCATGGATACAAGTTTATATCGGCCTTCAGGGCGAATATCGGTTCGGATGGCTTCAGTGGAGCCACCTTCCCCTGCAAAGAGGGGAGAAATCAAAGGTTGTCGAGATAAGTCCTGAGCTTGTCCGAGCGGCTGGGATGCTTGAGCTTGCGAATGGCTTTGGCTTCGATCTGGCGAATGCGCTCGCGCGTCACATCGAACTGCTTGCCGACTTCTTCCAGCGTGTGGTCAGTGCTCATCTCAATGCCGAAGCGCATGCGCAACACCTTGGCCTCGCGCGGGGTCAGGCTGTCGAGAATGTCCTTCACCACGTCGCGCAGGCCGGCCTGCATGGCGGCTTCGATCGGCGCGGTGTTGTTGGTGTCCTCGATGAAGTCGCCCAGGTGCGAGTCGTCGTCGTCGCCGATCGGCGTCTCCATCGAGATCGGCTCCTTGGCGATCTTCATGATCTT
>JAYSVE010000901.1:0-6550 GCA_043718725.1 Methylibium sp. | reverse complement strand
TCGAGGCCGCTTGACCCGCGTCGACCCCGATGGTCGAAACCCCGTGAAAAACGGGGCCCGAAGGCCCCGCTTGAGCGCAGGTTTGCGAACGATCAGTCGTTGCTGCCTGCGATGCCCAGCAGTGCCAACAGCGACTGGAACACGTTAAAAATGCTCAGGTACACACCCAGCGTGGCGGTGATGTAGTTGGTTTCTTCGCCGTCGCGCACACGCTTCAGATCGTACAGGATGAAGGCCGAGAAGATCCCGATGGCGAGCACCGCGATCGTGATCATCAGCGCGCTGGACTGCAAGAAGATGTTGGCCACCGCTGCCACCAGGATCATGATTGCGCCGATGAACAACCACTTGCCCATGGCAGAGAGGTCTCGCTTGATGACCGAGGACAGCGTTGCCATGCCCACGAAGATCAGGCCGGTGCCGGTGAAGGCGGTCATGATCAGGCCGGCCCCGTTGGTCAGCCCGAGCACCGAGCCGATCAGACGCGACAACATCAGGCCCATGAAGAAGGTGAATGCGAGCAGCACCGGCACGCCTGCCGCCGAGTTCTTCAGCTTCTCGATCGCATAGATGAACCCGAAAGCGCCGGCCATGAACACGATGAAGCTCATGCCCATGCCCATGCCTCGCACCAACCCGGTCGAAACACCGAGCCAGGCCCCCAATACGGTGGGCACCATCGAAAGCGCCAACAGCCAGTAGGTGTTGCGAAGAACGCGATTGCGTTGATCCACAGAAACGCCGGTATCGGAGAACCCGGCGCGGGTGGCTTGCAGGCTTTGATCCATGAGACCTCCTAGATGTAGATGGGATGTGCGGTAAGACTCGACGGCCGAATTCTAGTTCCACAGCGTCATGGTCGGGAAGCAAGCCGAACTTCTTCGCGCCAATCAAGCTGAATCACTTTTCACTTTCGGCCCGTGCGCGGGGCGTCGGCTGTGATTACAGTGCTCGTCATTCCCCTGAATCAAAGGTTGTTGGCCCATGATCTCCAAATCTGTGTTGACGCTTCACGATGTGAAAGCGATCGCCATTGCCGCCGAAGCCGAGGCGATTCGCAACGCCTGGGCCGTCACGATTGCCATCGTTGACGATGGCGGCCACCTGCTTTGGCTGCAACGTTTGGACGATGCCGCGCCGGTGTCGGCGCATATCGCGCCGGCCAAGGCTC
This sequence comes from Methylibium sp., assembly GCA_043718725.1. Classification (GTDB taxonomy): domain Bacteria; phylum Pseudomonadota; class Gammaproteobacteria; order Burkholderiales; family Burkholderiaceae_C; genus LGRD01. Next base: position 5,379 of record JAYSVE010000901.1, on the reverse strand, counting down.
GCACGGCTGCATTGGGGCGGCGCGAAAGCCGCGTCTACGAAGAAATGATCAATCAGGGACGGGTGTCGTTCTTGAGCGCGCCATCCCTGGAGGGGCTGCTCGAAGGCGCAATCCCCATCATGGTCGATGGACACTGCGTGGGGGCGGTGGGGGTGAGCGGCGTCAAAGCCGCCGAGGACGCGCAGGTGGCCGAGGCGGGCATCGCAGCGCTGGGCCTGTAAGTCCCCTCGGCTACAATCCACCGGTTTACCTTCAACCCCTCGCCCAACAAAACTTCTGTCGTTTCCAGCCCGGAAACTCCCACGGTTTTCTTGAAAGACCGCTGGCTCTCGAAGCAGAGCTGGGCGAGCACAAGATTCGGAGAATCCGGTGCCGGCGCAACTGCTCAAACCTCAAGCCCCGGCGATCCTGGCACTCGCAGACGGCACCGTTTGTCAAGGAATCTCGATCGGTGCGCCGGGCTGTACCGTCGGGGAAGTGGTTTTCAACACCGCGCTTTGCGGTTATCAGGAAATTCTGACCGACCCGAGCTACTGCCGCCAGATCGTCACGCTGACCTATCCGCACATCGGCAACTACGGCGTCAACGAAGAAGACGTCGAAGCCACCAAGGTGCATGCCGCGGGCCTGATCATCAGAGACCTGCCGGTGCGGGCCTCCAATTTCCGCATGACGATGACCTTGGCGCAATACCTGCAGCGCGAGGGAACCGTCGCGATCGCCAACGTCGACACGCGCCGACTGACCCGTGTGCTTCGCAATAAGGGTGCCCAGAACGGCTGCATCCTCACGTTGGCGCTGGATCAGAGAATCAGCGCAGCCGACATCGAGGGCGCGGTTGCCCGGGCCAGGGCCGCCCCCAGCATGGCCGGCCTCGATCTCGCCAAGGTGGTCAGCACCCCCAGGGTCGCCGAGTGGTCGCAAAGGGAATGGGCGTTGGGTGCCGGCTATGGATCGATACAGGACCCGAAATTCCATGTGGTCGCCTACGATTTCGGCATCAAGCAGAATATTCTTCGAATGCTCGCAAGCCGGGATTGCAAGGTCACCGTGGTTCCCGCACAGACCTCGGCCGCGGTCGTTCTGGGCCACCATCCCGATGGTGTTTTCCTCAGCAACGGTCCGGGCGACCCGCAGCCATGCGACTACGCGATCGCCGCCGCCCGCGAGCTGATCGAGTTGGGCATTCCGATGTTTGGTATTTGCCTGGGCCACCAGATCATGGCGCTCGCCTCAGGCGCACGAACCTTCAAGATGAAGTTCGGCCACCACGGCGCCAACCACCCCGTCAAGGACCTCGACACCAGCCGTGTGTCCATCACCAGCCAGAACCACGGTTTTGCCGTCGACGAGGCCAGTCTGCCGGGCAATCTTCGGCCCACCCATGTGTCGTTGTTCGATGGCACCCTGCAAGGCCTGGCTCGCACGGATCGCCCGGCGTTTTGCTTCCAGGGCCACCCCGAAGCGTCGCCCGGCCCGCACGACATCGCCTACCTTTTCGATCGATTTACCGCGCTGATGGAAACCCGCCGTCGCGCTTCGGCCCGGAGCCCCCATGCCTAAGCGCACCGACCTGAAATCCATTCTCATCATCGGCGCCGGGCCGATCATCATCGGCCAGGCGTGCGAGTTCGACTACTCCGGCGCCCAGGCCTGCAAGGCGCTGCGCGAGGAGGGCTACAAGGTCATCCTCGTCAACAGCAACCCGGCGACGATCATGACCGACCCCGAGATGGCCGATGTGACCTACATCGAGCCCATCACCTGGCAGGTGGTTGAAAAGATCATTGCCAAGGAACGCCCCGACGCGGTACTGCCGACCATGGGTGGCCAGACGGCGCTCAATTGCGCTTTGGACCTGCACAAACACGGCGTGCTGGCCAAGTACGGCGTCGAGATGATTGGTGCCAACGAAAAGGCCATCGAGAAGGCCGAGGACCGCCTGAAGTTCAAGGACGCGATGACCGCGATCGGCCTGGCGTCGGCCAGAAGCGGCATCGCGCATTCGATGGACGACGCGCTGGCGGTACAGCGCCGCATCCGGGTCGAGATTGGCGGCAATGGGTTTCCGATGGTGGTGCGCCCGAGCTTCACGCTGGGTGGAACCGGTGGCGGCATCGCCTACAACCCGGACGAGTTCGAAGAGATCTGCCGGCGTGGCCTGGACCTGTCTCCGACCAAGGAACTGCTCATCGAGGAGAGCCTGATCGGCTGGAAGGAGTTCGAGATGGAAGTGGTCCGCGACCGTGCGGACAACTGCATCATCGTGTGCGCCATCGAAAATCTCGATCCCATGGGCATCCACACCGGTGACTCGATCACCGTGGCGCCGGCGCAGACGCTTAGCGACAAGGAATACCAGTTGTTGCGCAATGCATCCATAGCGATCCTGCGCGAGATCGGCGTCGACACGGGCGGCTCGAATGTGCAGTTTTCGATCAACCCCAAGAACGGCCGCATGGTCGTGATCGAGATGAACCCGCGTGTATCGCGCTCGTCGGCGCTGGCATCCAAGGCCACCGGCTTTCCGATCGCCAAAGTGGCGGCCAAGCTGGCGGTGGGCTACACGCTGGATGAGCTTCGCAACGACATCACCGGCGGCGCCACGCCGGCCAGTTTCGAGCCGAGCATCGACTACGTGGTCACCAAGATCCCGCGCTTCGCGTTCGAGAAATTCCCGGCGGCCGACTCGCGCCTGACCACCCAGATGAAGTCGGTGGGCGAGGTCATGGCCATGGGGCGGACCTTCCAGGAGAGCTTTCAGAAAGCCCTGCGCGGCCTGGAGACCGGCATCGACGGTTTGACGGAACGCAGCGCCGATCGCGAAGAGATCGTTCAGGAAATAGGCGAAGCCGGGCCGGAGCGGATCCTCTATGTGGCCGACGCTTTTCGCATCGGCCTGAGCCTGCAAGAGGTGTTCGAAGAGACGGCGATCGATCCATGGTTCCTGGCGCAGATCGAGCAGTTGGTGCAGACCGAACAGGCCCTGGCGGGGCGAGCACTCGCCGGCCTGAGCGTTGAAGAATTGCGATTCCTCAAGCAAAAGGGCTTTTCGGATCGGCGCCTGGCCAAGTTGCTGGGCACAAATCAGCATGAAGTGCGTCAGGTGCGGCACAAGATGGGCCTGCGCCCTGTCTACAAGCGCGTCGACACCTGTGCCGCCGAATTTGCGACCCAAACGGCTTACCTGTATTCGACCTACGAAAGCGTCGACGGTGAGTGTGAAGCCGAACCCACGAACAACCGCAAGATCATGGTGCTGGGTGGTGGCCCGAACCGCATCGGCCAGGGCATCGAGTTCGACTATTGCTGTGTCCACGCCGCGCTGGCGATGCGCGAGGACGGCTTTGAAACCATCATGGTCAATTGCAACCCCGAGACCGTGTCGACCGACTACGACACGTCGGACCGCCTTTACTTCGAACCGGTCACCCTCGAAGACGTGCTGGAAATCGTCGACAAGGAGCGTCCGGTCGGCGTCATCGTGCAGTACGGCGGGCAAACCCCGCTGAAGCTGGCGCTGGACCTGGAACGCGCCGGCGTGCCGATCATCGGCACATCGCCCGACAGCATCGACATTGCCGAGGACCGCGAGCGTTTCCAGAAGTTGCTTCACGAGCTCGGCCTGAAGCAGCCCCCGAACCGGACCGCCCGCACCGAAGAACAAGCCTTGATCCTTGCGCAGGAGATCGGCTATCCGCTGGTGGTGCGGCCCAGCTATGTGCTGGGCGGCCGCGCGATGGAAATCGTGCATGGCGACAAGGATCTGGAGCGCTACATGCGTGAAGCCGTCAAGGTGTCCGAGAAGTCACCGGTGCTGCTGGACCGGTTTCTCGACGACGCGATCGAAGTCGATGTCGACTGCATCAGCGACGGTGACACGGTGATGATCGGCGGCATCATGGAGCACGTCGAACAGGCGGGAATCCATTCCGGTGACTCGGCCTGCTCTTTGCCGCCCTATTCGCTGCCGCAGAGCCTGCAGGACGAGATGCGACGCCAGACCAAAGCGATGGCCAAGGCGCTGAAGGTGGTCGGGCTGATGAACGTGCAGTTCGCGATCCAGGGCGAAGGCGACGCCGCTGTGGTGTACGTGCTCGAAGTGAATCCGCGGGCCTCGCGCACCGTGCCGTTTGTCTCGAAGGCGACGGCCCAGCCGCTGGCCAAGATTGCCGCGCGTTGCATGGTCGGGCAGAAGCTCTCGGATCAGAAACGCAGCCATGGGCGGGCACCGGGCGAAGTGATACCGCCCTATTTTTCCGTCAAGGAGGCTGTCTTTCCGTTCAACAAATTCCCGGGCGTGGACCCGATTCTCGGCCCCGAAATGCGTTCCACCGGCGAGGTGATGGGTGTCGGGCGAACCTTCGGCGAAGCCATGCTGAAGAGCCAGCTTGGTGCGGGCTCCCGGCTGCCAACTCAGGGCACCGTCTGCATCACCGTGAAAAACGGCGACAAGCTGCGGGCGGTGGGGGTGGCGCGTACGTTGCATGCGCTGGGCTTCGCCATCGTCGCGACCAAGGGGACCGCGGCGGCCATCCTTGAGGCCGGTGTGCCGGTTCGGCCCGTCAACAAGGTCAAGGATGGTCGGCCGCACATCGTCGACATGCTCAAGGCGGGCGAGATCCAGTTGGTCTTCACGACCGTCGATGAAACGCGTACCGCCATCGCCGACTCGCGCCACATCCGGCAGGCAGCCTTGGCCCACCGCGTGACCTACTACACCAGCATGGCGGGGTGTGAAGCGGCCGTCGAGGGCATGAAGCACCAAGATGATCTGGTCGTGATGTCGCTGCAGGAGCTGCACAACGAACTGCTCTAAACTCCGCTCCCGCGTTCCACCTGTCGCCGCCGGACTTTCTGGCGGCGCTGTCGTTTTTACTGCAACACTTTGATCATCATGGCCACCATTCCCCTGACGCTGCGAGGCGCTGCAAAGCTGAAAGAAGAGCTTGCGCGCCTGAAGTCCGTCGAGCGCCACGCCGTCATTCAGGCCATTTCCGAAGCCAGGGCCCAGGGGGACTTGTCGGAAAACGCCGAGTACGAGGCGGCGAAAGACAAGCAAGGCTTCATCGAAGGGCGCATCCTGGAGATCGAAAGCAAACTGGCAGCCGCCCAGATCATCGACCCGTCGACCTTGGATGCGGGCGGGAAAATCGTCTTCGGCTCGACCGTGGACCTCGAAGAAGAGGCCACCGGCGCACGAGTGACCTACCAGATTGTCGGCGACGACGAGGCCGACCTCAAGCTCGGCAAGATTTCCATCAGTTCGCCCATTGCCCGGGCGCTGATCCGAAAAGAGGTTGGTGACGTGGCCGAAGTGCAGGCGCCCGGTGGACTCAAGCACTACGAAATCGTGGATGTCCGCTATCTCTGAAGGGG
>JAYSVE010000091.1:0-5372 GCA_043718725.1 Methylibium sp. | reverse complement strand
GGGAAAAAGTCCGGGGGCGGGAATTTTTATGCGTCGCTCTGGGGCTGCGCCACGGTTGCAAACAGACACACCGGCCCGCCTCGGCGCGGCCATAGACTAGCCCCCATCAGGCGCTGGCTGGCTGGCCCGCCGCGCCGCCCACGGTACTTTTTGCGGGACACGACACCATGAACCGATTCTTTCCAGCGCTGGCGCGCAAGCGTTCGCCTTTGACACTCGGCAGCGCCCTCGTCGGGGCGCTGTTGGCGGCCTGTGGCGGCGGTGGGGACGCACCGGTGCCGGTGCCCACGGTCACGTCGGTGTCGGTTGAGCCCGGGACCGAGAAGTACAGCCAGCAACTGGTTGTCGTCGTCAGCGGGACCGACGTGAACCAGCAGCTTGCACTCTCGTCGCCCTCCTGCACCGGCATGTCGCTGAGCGCCACGGCGCCGTATGTCAGCAGCAGCACCAAGGCGTACTACCGCTGCCGGGTCAGCGCGACCGGCGCGAGCCAGGTGAGCGTGGCCCGCGCGGCCGACGCGGTGGTGCTGGACACGGCGACCTTCACGGTGCCGGCGCCGCAGGTGACGATGACGCTGAACGCCGGTGCGGCATTGCTCGGCAGCATCGTGTTCACACTCGCGCCGGACCGGGTATCGACGACCGTGGACAACTTCCTGAACTACGTCAGCAGCGGGTTCTACGCGGGCACGGTGTTTCACCGCATCGCCCCCGGGTTTGTCGTCCAGGGGGGCGGATTCACGCCGATCACGCCACCCGCAACACCGGTGGCCAAGGCCACCAACCCACCGATCGTGCTGGAGGTGGGCAAGGGGCTGGGCAATGTGCAGTGGAGCGTCGCCATGGCGCGCACCGAGAATCCCAACACTGCGACGTCGCAGTTCTTCATCAACCTGCAGAACAACCCCAACCTGGACGGCTCCGGACCCGGAACCGGCTACGCCGTGTTCGGCAGCGTCACCACGGGCACCAACGTCGTGGCCGCCATTGCCGCCGCGCCCTGCGGACCGGTGACCGGCATGCCCGACTGCGTTCCCAACCCGAACATCCTGATCACGACCGCCGCACAGACGCGCTAGTCTTGTTTTGCAAACGGGGCCTGGTGCAGGCTGGGGCACCGCGCCGTCAGGTGGAGGCGGTCGAATGGCGTGGGATGCGCTCGCCCAGCCGGGTGACGGCAACCTTGTGGGTCTCGTCCATCGCCGTCGATGCGGGCGCGCTGCCCGCCGCGGTGATGGGTACGGTGATCGAGCAGCCCTTGCAAAAGAAGCCGGGTAGCCCGGGATGCGAATTCCCGCCGGCCTGAGCAGCAACGGCGAATGGCTGCCCAGCGCCGCGAGGTAGGCATCAGCCTGGAGCGTGCCGGCATCGGGCACCACGCGGTCGTTGCGCAAGACACCCGCAAGCCCTGCCGCCACAATGCGAGTCACCTCGAAACGACGACCCGCCGTTGAACCACCCCATGCAACACCTGTCCGCCTTTGTTGCGCCCGCCCGCTTCGACGACCCGGCGGCCGCATTGGCGCAGGTTCGGCTGATCTACGACAACAGCGTGAACCACTTGCGCGAAGCCTTGCAGGCGTTCGTGGCCGGCGACGTGGGCGCGGCCACGCCCACCGGGCCGCACGGCCAGACGCGGATTCGCGCCTGCTACCCGTTCGTGCGGGTGCACACCGACACCGTGGCCCGCGCCGATTCGCGCCTGAGCTACGGCTTCGTGTCCGGTCCCGGCACCTACGAGACCACGTTGACGCGCCCGGACCTGTTTTCCAAGTACTACCTGGAGCAATTTCGCCTGCTGCTGGCAAACCACCAGGTGAGCCTGGAGGTGGGCACCAGCGCGCAGCCGATTCCGGTGCACTTTTCCCTGGCCGAGAGTGACCACATCGAAGGCAGCCTCGGCCCCGAGCGGCGCTTGCTGATGCGCGACCTGTTCGACCTGCCCGACCTGGCGGCCATGGACGACGGCATTGCCAACGGCACCTACGAGCCCGGCCCCGGCGCGGCCCAACCGCTGGCGCTGTTCACCGCGCCGCGGGTGGACTATTCGCTGCATCGCCTGCGTCACTACACCGGCACCGCGCCGGAACATTTCCAGAACTTCGTGCTGTTCACGAACTACCAGTTCTACATCGACGAGTTCGTGCGCCTGGGGCATGAGCTGATGGCCGATGAGGACCTGGTCGAAGACGGCTACAGCGCCTTCATCGAACCCGGCAATGTGCTCACCCGCCGGCTGGGCCATGCGCCGTCGGCGGCGGACGGCTTGGGCGCGCCGCCGCCGCGCCTGCCGCAAATGCCGGCCTACCACCTGGTGCGTGCCGACGGCAGCGGCATCACCATGGTCAACATCGGCGTCGGCCCGGCCAATGCCAAGACCATCACCGACCACATCGCCGTGCTGCGCCCGCACGCCTGGATCATGCTGGGCCATTGCGCCGGGCTGCGCAACACCCAGCAATTGGGCGACTACGTGCTGGCCCACGGCTATGTGCGCGAAGACCATGTGCTGGACGAAGACCTGCCGCTGTGGGTACCGATCCCCGCGCTGGCCGAGGTACAGGTCGCCCTGGAAGCGGCGGTGGCCGAGATCACCCAGCTCAAGGGCTACGAGCTCAAACGCATCATGCGCACCGGCACCGTGGCCAGCACCGACAACCGCAACTGGGAGTTGTTGCCGCACCGCACGCCGGAGCGCCGCTTCAGCCAGAGCCGGGCGATTGCGCTGGACATGGAAAGCGCCACCATCGCCGCCAACGGCTTTCGCTTTCGCGTCCCCTACGGAACGCTGCTGTGCGTCAGCGACAAGCCGCTGCACGGCGAGATCAAGCTGCCCGGCATGGCCAACCATTTCTACCGCGCGCGGGTCGACCAGCACCTGCGCATCGGCATCCGCGCGATGGAATTGCTGCACGAACAAGGGGTCGACCAATTGCACAGCCGCAAGCTGCGCAGCTTTGCCGAAGTGGCGTTCCAGTAGCTTCGGCGCAGCCCGCGCCCCGCGGCCCGCCCCGGTATTCGCCTTGCCCGGCGCGCTCATGACACGATGCAAAAATGCCGGCCAACAGCCAGGGGGGAACAGGATTACAGTTCCGCAGTCGTACGAGTTTGGGTTGGAAGACTCTGTTGATGTGTCGGGTTCCTTGGGAGAGCGCGGCGAAGACCCGGCCGAAGGACTCTGCGAAGGTGACGCGAAATGGTTACTGCGAATTCAGTCGTCGCCGAAAGGTGGCGCATCGCCGAGGTCGACCCCGAAAGTCCCCTTTTGGCCGCCCACGACCGCGATTTGCTGCGCACGCTGGTCGGCAAACATCAGCTCTACATCGAACAAGGTCGGGGCCGTGAAGCGCACGGGATGGGCACCGCGATCCTGCTGGTCTGGCAGGTATCGACCCGGCCGGGAAAACGGGCCGAACTGCCGGACACCGGCATGGGCGACCTTTGAAGCGCGGCCCCGACTCGCTGGGCGCCGCGGCTTGCCCGGTGCCATCGCAACCGGCCCGGTTGCCGACCGCGGCCTGATCCCTTAGTCTTGCCAGATCGCATCGAACCCCCCCGGGCGCTGGAGCCGCGCTCAAGTCGTCGCCGAGCCGACGCCCGCAGGCGTCTTCGGGGCCCACACTGGAGAGCGCCATGTCGTCCGCCAATCCTCACCCCGGCATTGCCGCAATTCGCACCATTGCCTTCGTCGGGCAGACGACCGCGGGCAAGACCAGCCTGGTCGAAGCCCTGCTGCACAAGGCCGGCGCCATCGGCGCGCCGGGCAGCCTGGAGCGTGGCACCACGGTGTGTGACTTCGACCCGATGGAGCGGCGGGCCCAGCATTCGCTGAATTCGGCCGTGGTCCACCTGATGCACCGCGACACCCGGGTGCACCTGATCGACACGCCGGGCTATGCCGACTTCGTCGGCCAGTCGATGACGGCGCTGGAAGCGGTGGACACCGCGGCCATCGTCATCAATGCCACGACCGGCATCGAGATGATGAGCGCGCGCATGATGGACTGGGCCGCCAAGCGCCGCCTGTGCCGCATGGTCATCGTCAACAAGATCGACGCGCTGGGGCTGGACCTGGCCGGCCTGGTGGCGCGCATCCAGGCCGCCTTCGGCAAGGAATGCCTGCCGCTCAACCTGCCCGCCGCGGGCGGGACCCGGGTGGTCGATTGCTTCTTCAATCCGTCCGGCGAGGCGGATTTTTCATCTGTGGAGCTGGCGCACCGCGCCCTCGTCGAGCAAGTGGTCGAAGTCGACCCCGCCTTCGTCGAACGCTACCTCAACGAGGGCGACGTCGACCCGCGCGAGCTGCATGCGCCGCTGGAGCAGGCGCTGCGCGAAGGGCACCTGATTCCGATCTGCTTCGTGTCGGCGCGCAACGGCGCCGGCGTGGCCGAACTGCTGGACGTGTTCGACCGGCTGCTGCCCAACCCGACCGAGGGCAACCCGCCGCAATTCTTCAAAGGCGAAGGCTCGCAGGCGCGGGAGCTGCACGCCGAACCCGACGCGACGAAGCACGTCATTGCGCATGTGTTCAAGGTCACCGTCGACCCGTATGTGGGCAAGATGGGCATCTTCCGCATCCACCAGGGCACGGTCACGCGCGACAGCCTGCTCTACATCGGCGACGGCCGCAAACCGTTCAAGGTCGGGCACCTGTTCATGCTGCAGGGCAAGGACCATGTGGAGGTGGCGCGCGGCTTGCCGGGCGATGTCTGCGCCGTCGCCAAGGTCGACGAGATGCATTTCGACGCGGTGCTGCACGACGCCGCGGAAGACGATCACCTGCACCTGTTGCCGCTGGACTTTCCGGTCCCGGTGCATGGCCTGGCGATCGAACCCAGGCGCCGCGGCGACGAACAGCGCATGTGGGAGATCCTGCAAAAGCTCGTCGACGAAGACCCGTGCCTGAAGGTCGAGCACGTCGCCACCACCAACGAGACCGTGGTCTACGGCCTGGGCGAGTTGCACCTGCGCACCCTGCTGGAGCGCATGAACGAGGTCTACAAGTGCGAGGTCAACACCCGCCCGCCGCGCATCGCCTACCACGAGACCGTCACGGCGCCGGCCGAGGGCCATCACCGCCACAAAAAGCAAAGCGGCGGGGCCGGCCAGTTCGGCGAGGTGTTCCTGCGCATCGAGCCGCTGGCACGCGGCGGCGGTTTCGAATTCGTCGATCAGGTCAAGGGCGGCACGATTCCGGGCCAGTACATCCCGGCGGTTGAAAAGGGCATTCGCCAGGTGCTGGACAGCGGCGTCATCGCCGGCTACCCGGTCAAGGACGTGCGCGTGGTGGTCTACGACGGCAAATACCACAGCGTCGACTCCAAGGACATCGCCTTCGCCACGGCCGGCCGCAAGGCGTTCATCGACGCGGT
>JAYSVE010000010.1:0-5712 GCA_043718725.1 Methylibium sp. | reverse complement strand
AAGCCCTGCGCCATGGCCAGATGAGATATTCACTGTGGACCGGCGACCCCGGATTTGCGATCTACCTTTGGGATTGCCTGCGCGCCAAGGCCGCGTTTCCGACGCTGGATGTCTTCTTCGCATGAAGGGCAGACGTCAGCGCCTGTCCATGAGGCGGGCGCATGCGTCCCAGATGCACTCTTGAGCGTCAGCCCGTCGCCGTCGAGATTCGGTTCACCCAAGTCGAACCCGATCCGAAGTCGAAGTTCGCGATCGTGACGCCAGTGCCATCAACCTATGTTCCTCAGTTGACCGATCGCAACTTGGTGCAAACGTAGACTTGGCGCGGGTTTCAGATCGACACGTGGGGCACCCGATGGGTGAGCGCAAATCGGCGCCGGTCAAGGCGATGAACGCGGTAGCTGGTGCGTGCCAGGAGACGATTGGCGAGATGGTCGAGGCCGCGGACCAAGCCATGCGGGTGCAGACGCCCGGAGGCGTGTTCTCCGTGCACTGGGACCAGCGAGGCAGCGCGACGGCGCTGGGCCAACTGGCCTTCTTCGCCGAGTATCTGGAAGCCACCGGGCTGTTCGAGGGTTGGCTCAAGAGCTGCCCGTTGAGTTACACCAGCCCGAACGCGCCAGACCTGGTCGACGTGCTGGGCACGTGGATGCTGTCGATCCTGGATAGGCATTGCCGCTACGCCCATGTGGGTGCACTGCGCGGCGATGGCGTGGCCCCGAGCATCCTGGGGATGAAGAAGATCATCGGCGACGACAGCTTGCGGCGCGCCCTGAGCGCCATCGCCCCGGCGCCCGATGCCAAGCACACCGAGTCGCAGCGCGCGGCTCAACAAGCGCAGCATGCGCGCGCGGTGCAGTGGATGCAGGACCAACTCAAGCACAGCATTGCACAGGCCACCGTCACGCCGTGGATACTCGAACGAGCCCGTCAAGAGTTGGGAATACGCGGTACTGGTGTGCAACACGCACTGCGAGTTGGAGAACATCGGCCAGCTTTATCGGGACCGCGCTGACTGCGAGAACGGCTTCGACGAGATCAAGAATCAGTTTGGCTGGGGCGGCTACAGAACGCACGACATCGAGCGCTGCGCGCTCAGTGCGCGGGCCGTGGCGCTGGTCTACAACTGGTGGAGCTGGTACGTGCGGCTGGCTCATCCGAAGACACGCCAGGAGGCCATCACGAGCCGGCCCAAGCTGCTCAGTGCGGTGGGCCACATGACCAGCCATGGGGGGCAGAAGAAGATCCTGCTGACGATCACGCACGAAGCAGCGCGCCAAATCAAAGCGCTCGTGACCAATGTTCGCCATGGTCTGCGCCTGATTCAAGACAGTGCGCCGCAGTTGACCAAACCCCAGAAATGGCTCGCCCTCGTGCTCTACATCGTCCAGCGAATACTGGCCTGCGCACCCAAACTGAACCTTGGACTGACCGCCTTGGGGAGTGGGAAACTGAGGAAAATAGGTTCATTGGCATTCTGATCGCGGGCTACTTACACGCGTCGCTTGGCCTGGGGGCCTTATTGCGACAGAACCGCGCGACGTGCCCTCAGGGCTTTTTGGCCGTCGCCGGCGCGGCCGGCGGGTTGGGCGCGGCGGACACCTTGGTGGCAGGGGCACCCAGGCGCACCACCGCCAGTTCGCCCTGGCGCGAGAGGTCCAGCGCCTCGCCCAGCACCTTGGCCGCTTCCTGCGGCGCGTGGAATCCCATCGAGTTCTCGGCCGCGATGAAGTCCAGCCGCCATTGCGCCTGGCGCTGCAATTCGAGCGCCGGGTTCAGCTGCTCGGGCGTCGCGCCGGCCGCCTTGGCCGCCTTGATGCTGTCAATGAGCGTCGTGATGGCCGCGCCACCGCGCTGCAGGAGATCGAAGTTGCGCTGCTGGATGATGTCCACGCGCGCCTTGATTTCGTCCTCGGACTGCTTGTGGCATGTCTGGCAGGCGCGGTTGATGTTGAGCAGCGGGCTGCGCACCCAGTGGTCGGAGATCTTGGTCGCGCCGTCGCGCATGTAGGGCATGTGGCAGTCGGCACAGGCCACGCCGCTGCGCGCGTGTATGCCCTGGCTCCACAACTCGAATTCGGGGTGCTGCGCCTTGAGGATGGGCGCCCCGGTCTCGGCGTGCTTGTAGTCGAAGAAACGCTCGCCGTCGGGGAATTTTGTCTCGTTCCAGAAGGTCTCGATCTGGTCGGCACGCAGGCCCTTGCCCCACGGGAAGCTGAGCGGCAGCTTGGTCGAGCAGTAGTACTCGACGTGGCACTGCGCGCAGACGTAGCTGCGCATCTCGGTGCGGCTGGCGTCCTTGTTGGGGTCGTAGGGCGCGCCCTTGCCGTCGGTGCGCCAGCGCTCGATCGAGGTGGCGAACGGCGTCGGCACGTCCGACCCGGCCAGCCGCTGGATGCCCTGGATGAAGCCGGGGCGGGTGACGATCAGCCGCATCGTCTTGGGATCGTGGCAGTCGGCGCAGGTGACCGAGTGGCCGTGGCCCATGTCGTGCAGCTTCTTGTTCAGGTCCTTGTAGCTGAACTTGTAGCTCGCCTCGAAGCCCTTGATGGCGTCGCCGCCGCCGAGTTCGCGGTACAGCGGCATCACGGCGCCGTGGCAGTGGAGGCAGGAACCCGACTGCGGCTTGGTCTGCCGCTGGGTTTCTTCCTGGTCCTTGAGCATGAAGGCGTGGCCGCGCCGGTCGCGGTAGTCGATGGCGAACGCGTAGCCGAGGAACATCTTCTTCAGCCAGGGATCGCGCTCGATCTTCTCCGCCGGCATCGCCTCGCTGCCGCCGTGGCCGCCGAAGCGCGTCCGCGTGGTCTGCGCGGTAAGCAGGTAGCTGTCGTACTGCTTGGGCCAGTTGATGCCCCACTGGGCCGGATCGGTGGTGTCCTGTGTCACTTCCACCAGCCGCGTGGTGGTGACTTTGGCTTCCTGCTTGCGCTCGAAGATGTTGGTCAGCAGCGCGGCGCCTGCGGCCGCGGCCAGCGCGACGACGACGACCAGGCCGAGCAGCGCGGGCGTGGTCAGGCCCCGCTGGGATGGGTTGCTGGGCAGCGATGGGTTCATGGCAGGGGACCTCCGGATCAATCACGGGCACCGCCCAGGCCGACGCGCTCGCCGTGGCCCACGGACTGGTGGCAATGGACACAGGTGAACTCGCCGGCGCGGCCGCTCGCGGCCGCCGCCTCGTCTACGAGGTCGCGGTGGCAGGCCAGGCAGTTGTCCTGCAGGATGCGGGCGCTGCCCGGCTTGATGGCGATGGGCTCGGCGAAGTCCTGCAGCGTGAAGCCCTTGGAATGGTTGAAGCCGTTGACGGCCTTGACCGTCCACTTGCCGATGAAGTCGTGCGGCAGGTGGCAGTCGACGCAGCCCGCCACCGCGTGGTGGCTGGACTTTTGCCAGGAGTCGTACTGCGCGTTCATGATGTGGCAGTTGACGCACACCTTGGGGTCGGAGCTCATGTAGGACAGCCCCTTGGCGTACACCAGCGTCCAGCCGCCGATGCCGGCCGCCAGGCCCAGCAGCACCGCCAGCACCACCCACAGCATCGGGTTGCCGACCAGACCGCGTTGTCGCGTGACCTGACTGGGTTTCACGGGCCTCTCCGCCAGGGCAACTGGCAACCGCGCTGCCGTCGCCCCGGGTAGGCGCGCATTCTATGCCTCAAGTAAAGCGGGTGCTGGCACATCGGGCATGGCGCGATCCGCGCATCAGAGCGCGGTGCAGCAGCACGCACTGTCGACCCTGAAGGTCGCGATCAGGGCGTCGAGTGCCGGGCCTGCCCGCCCAACGGGCGCGGAAAATGGCGATTGAACCGCCTGTCCTCCGACCGAATCGCGCCTGTCCGCTGCTCGAAAGCATATGGGCCTTGACATCGATCAAGCCACTCCGTCGGGCCCAGCGCGATAGTGAGCCGATGAACCGGCGCCAAGGACTTCTGTGAGCATTCTCGGCGTTGTCATTCGCGTGCGGCCGGAGCAGCTCCCCGGCGTCGTCGCGCGGCTGAATCTGCTGCCAGGCGTGGACGTGGCCCTGAACCCCGGCGACGGACGCTTGGTGCTGGTGATCGAAGGTAGGCCAGCGGCGGCTCCGGCGCCCCGCGCAGCTCATGCATCAGGGCCCAGCGGTCGTTGCCGAGCAGCACCACTTCCTTGCAGCCGGCCTCGCGAAGCCGATAGGAATCCTTGCCCGGCCGGTCGATGTCGATGTTCTTGTGGCTGTGCTTGACGAGGGAGACCTCGAACGCGCGCGAGCGCAGCACCGGCACCAGGCGCTCGAGCAAGGTGGTCTTGCCCATGCCCGAATGCCCGGCAATGCCGAAGAATCTGGTGGATGCGATGGTGATCTCCGCTGCTTGAACCGGCCTGCATTCTCGCGCGCGAGGCGAGGCCTGGGTTTGCGCCCGGTGCAGTGCGACCGGCCCGGGCCTTGCCGATTCCTTGGCTCAAGTCAAGGCGATTTTCTGTGCTTGGCCGAGGCTTGGCTCAACAAGGCGCCACATCGCCCGCGAGGCTCCAAGGTGCATATCTCCAGCATCGTCGTGCATGTCGATCCCGCCGCCGCTGCGCGCCTTCGCGCCGCGATTGACAGCCTGGCCGGCCTGCAAACCCCTGCCGCCAGCGCCCAAGGCAAGCTGGTCGTCACGATCGAAGCGCCTGGCGATACCGAGTCCATCGCGCTGATGGATCAGGTGCGCGCGCTGCCCGGCGTGCTGTCGGTGGCTATGGTCGTTGACCGATACGAACCCGATCCCGAACAAGTGCCTTGACATGGCCGCCACCCGTCGTGAATTTATCAAGATCCACGCTGCTGCCGCCGCCGCCGCCACTGCCGTCGGCGTGACCCTGGCGCAAGCCCAGGCGCAAGGCCGTGACGACGGCTTGCGCTGGGACAAGGGCGTGTGCCGTTACTGCGGCACCGGCTGCGGCGTGCTGATCGGCACCAAGGACGGCCGCATCGTCGCCACCGAAGCCGACCCGGCCGGACCGATTGCCGTCGGTCGGCCCGGCGCCGATCAGCCCAGCGTAGAAACCAGACGGCAGTCGCCTCACACCTTGCGCAAGTCAAAGTACAACCCCGCAATCGGCAGACGCTGGTCTTCGCGCAGGGGTTGGTGATCGAGCCGTCGGACCTCGAAGCCGCTTCGCGTGGCGAGTGCGCGCAGGTAGGGCTCCGAATGGGCGTAGCGCAGGCTGGGTCGCAATTCAAAGGCCACATCGCCCGCCGCCTGCTCGGCCGAAAAACAGAACGCGCCACCCGGCTGCAGCACCCGCCGAACACCGCCGAAAACGGCCTCCAGCGCACCGACGTAGATGAACACGTCGGCCGCCACCACCAGGTCGTGGCGCTGCTCGGTTTGCGCCAGGTGGGCGACCAGGTCGGCCTGGTCCAGCCGTTCGTACACGCCCAGGGCGCGCGCCTTTTCGAGCATGGCCGACGACAGGTCGACGCCGTCCACCCGGTCGGCAACCGCCTTGATGAGCGGGCCGCACAGGCCGGTGCCGCAACCCAGGTCCAGCGCGGACCTGAACCTTGCCTGGCCGGCGCCCTGCAACGGCTCCAGCAGCAGGCGGTGGGCGCGGTAGCCGAGGGCGCCGACCAGGTGCTCGTCAAAGGTCTCGGCGTAGTCGTCGAACAGGCGCTCGACGTAGCGGCGCGGCGGCGCACTGGGGGCGCCCTGGCCGGTGAGCGCGGCCAGGTGGTAGCCGTTGATGGCGGTATCGC